>JBKPSE010000162.1:0-13045 GCA_046765855.1 Acidobacteriota bacterium
GAACGGTTCGACGTCGCTCTACAACGCGATCTACATCTCACTGAAGGAACTGAAGAAGGCCAAGGCGGTGTCGACTTCCGATATCCGCCGGCAGGCCATCGTGCTGCTGTCGGATGGAGACGACACGTCGAGCCTGATCGAATTCGAAGAAGTGCTCGATCTCGCGAAGCGATCCGAGACGGCGATCTACTCGATCGGTCTGCGGCAGGGAGAAATCGGCCGCCGCGAGTTCAAGGAAGCGGAATTCGTGCTGAAGCAGCTGGCCAACGAAACCGGCGGGCGCGCCTACTTCGTCAGCGATGCGCGCGAGCTGCCGAAGATTTATCAGGCGATCTGGGATGAGCTGTCGAGTCAGTACTCGATCGCCTACACGTCCGGCAACCCCAAGCGCGACGGCGCGTGGCGCCGGATCCAGGTGCGCCTGCTGCGGCCGGGCGTCACGGCCCGCACCAAGCAGGGGTACTACGGGCCAACGGGTTCCTAGTGTCGCTGACGGCCTGGATTCCATTCGTGCTCTACACGGCGGCAGCGGGCACCTATCTCGCGCACTTCTCCCGCCGCGATGCGAGAACCGGCCGCCTCGCGACGGGGCTGCTCGCCGGCGCCCTGCTCGCACACACGTTCCTGATCGGCATGCAGACGATGGAAGCGGGCTACGCGCCGCTGGTGGGCACGACCGCTGCGGTCTCGGCGTTCGTGTGGCTGCTCGGGCTGTCGTATCTCTACGTCGAGCTGACGAGCGAGGAGCGCGCGATGGGCGTCTTCGTCACGACGCTGCTCGCGGCGCTCTCGATCCTGCCGGCGCTGCACACCCAGATCGAGCCTCGTCCGCCGCTGCTGCGCAGTCCGCTGTTCACCGTCCACGTCCTCTCGATGCTGTTCGCGTACGCCAGCTTCGCGCTCGCCTTCGTGCTCGGCATCACCTACGTACTGCTGTTCAAGGAAATCAAGGCGAAGCATCTCGGCTTTTTCTACGCCCGCCTGCCTTCCCTGCAGACGCTCGACGTGATGAACGGCCGCGCCGTGATCGTCGGCTGGGTGTTCCTGACCTGCGGTCTGATCATCGGCGGCTTCTGGGCGACACAGATCGAAGGATCGAGCGACCCGCGCGCGCAGGCAATGTCGGTCGGGGATCCGAAGATCCTGGTCGCCATCATCTCCTGGCTGATTTACTCGTTCGCGCTCTACGCCCGGCGCGGGATGGGATGGGCGGGACGGCGATCGGCGTGGCTGTCCGCGCTCGCCTTCGTGCTCGTGCTCCTGAACCTGGTTCCGGTCGGATACTTCCTGACCCGCAGCCACAACTTCTAGATTCTGGAAATGTTGAAATTCTGCAATTTGGAAATCCTGCGTTTCCAGATTTCCACATTCCCGAATCCGCAGATCTGAAATGCGCCTCTTTGCCGTGGGCGTCAGCCACCGCACCGCGCCGGTTGAATTGCGCGAGTGCCTGGACTTCGCCCGCCGCGGCCTCCACAGCGCGCTGGCCGCCTTCAGCGCGCGCAACCTGACCCGCGAAACGGTGGTGGTATCCACTTGCAACCGCGCCGAGATCTACGCGAGCGCGGAGAGCGACGGCGTCGCCGAAGCGTGCGGCCGATTCATCAGCGAGTACAACGGCGTGCCCTGGGACCAGGTCGCGCCGCACCTGGTCGTCTACAAAGGGGCGCACGCCGTCGAGCATCTCTTCCGCGTCGCCGCTGGTCTCGACTCGCTCGTGGTCGGTGAACCGCAGATCCTGGGCCAGGTGAAGAACGCCTACGCAACGGCAACCGAGGTCAGGACGACGGGGGCGATTACCAACCGCCTCTTCACCGCGGCGTTCAGCGTCGGCAAGCGCGTCCGCAGCGAGACGCATCTGGGTGAAGGCGCGGTGTCGGTGAGCTACGCCGCGATTGCGCTGGCGAAGAAGATCTTTCGCGATCTCAAGGGACTGAACGTGCTCATTCTCGGCGCCGGCGAGATGGCCAAGCTGACCGGCATCCACCTGCGCGCGCAGCAGGTGAAGCAGCTCACGATTGCCAGCCGCACTCTCGCGACAGCGGAGCGGCTGGCGGCGCACCTCCAGGGACGCGCGGTGCCGTGGACCTCGCTCGCCGACGCGGTATCGGACGCCGACATCGTCGTCACCGCGACCGGATCGACCGAGCCGGTGCTGACGCGCAGCCGCGTCCAGGAAGCGACACGGCGGCGCCGCGGCCGCCCTCTGTTCATCATCGACATTGCGTTGCCGCGCGACGTCGAGGCGGGCGTCGGCGAGCTGGACCAGGTGTTCCTCTACAACATCGACGACCTGCAGGCGATCGTCAAAGAGAACCTGTCGCGGCGCGCCTCCGAGATCGAGCGGGCCGAGGCAATCGTGGCGCAGGAAGTCGACAAGTTCACGGCATGGCTGCAGTCGCGCGAAGTGCTGCCGACGGTGATCGCGCTGCGTCAGCGGTTCGACGCGATCCGGCAGTCGGAATTGAAGCGGCTCGAGGGAAAGCTCGCGCCGCTCAGCCCCGAGGCGCGCGAGCGCGTCGATGAAATCACCCATCTGATCGTGGAGAAGCTCCTGCTCACGCCGACCGAACAGCTGAAGTCGACGCGCGACGAGGCGCTAGCGGTCACCTACACCGACGCCGTCAACCGGTTGTTCGCCTTGCAGCAGGCGGCCAAACCAGACGATGAGCCGGGTGAGCCGTCGTGAGCGCGACGATTCGCATCGGCACGCGCGGCAGCGCGCTGGCGTTGTGGCAGGCCCGCACCGTCGCATCGCTGCTTGCGGCGCGCGGCATCACGACCGAGATCGTCACCTATAAGACGTCCGGCGATCGTCTGCAGGAAGCGCCGCTCACCGAGATCGGCACCAAGGGCCTGTTCGTGAAGGAGCTCGAAGACGCGCTGCTCACGGGCGCCGTCGATATCGCGGTGCACAGTGCGAAGGACATGTCGGTCGTGCTGCCCGAGGGACTGACGATCGCCGCTGTGCTGCCGCGCGAGGATCCGCGCGATGCCATCGTGCTGCCGCTTCGCGCGCCCGCCAACGGCTTCGCCGAAGTCAAAGCGGCTCTGGAGGGAGAGCCGGTCATCGGCACGAGCAGCATCCGCAGGACGGCGCAGCTGCGCGAGCTGTTTCCCAGGGCGCGATTCGTGGCGATGCGCGGGAACGTGGACACACGTCTGCGCAAGCTGGACGCGGGGGAATTCGACGCAATCGTCCTCGCGGCCGCCGGCTTGAAGCGGCTCGGTCATGCAGACCGCATCACCCATGCGCTGGACGTCGAACATTGTGTCCCGGCGCCGTGCCAGGGGATCGTGGCGATAGAAACGCGCGTCGACGTGCCCGCAGGAATTCGCCAGATCAACGATGCTGACGCCGACCTGAGCTTCCGCGCCGAGCGCGCGTTGATTGCGGCGCTGGGCGGCGGCTGCCAGCTGCCGCTCGGCGGGCTGGTAATCCCAGTCGACGGCATGCTCGAGATGACCGCGATTGTCGTCTCCCCCGATGGCCGCCGTCGCGCCAGGGTGAGTGGAGTCACTGACCGGTCGGCGCAGACTCCCGAAGAGCTGGGTCGTGAGCTGGCTGACGGCTTGGCCCGCGAAGGCGCTGTCGCGATTCTCGATGAAGTACGGTAGTCATAGAGGGCGATGCCGAAGAGCCCCTGCGTTTACATCGTTGGCGCCGGCCCCGGTGACCCGGGCCTGATCACCGTGCGCGGGCTTCGTCACCTGCAGGCGGCCGACGTGGTCGTCTACGACCACCACGTCAACCAGAGCCTGCTGCGCTCCGCGCGCTTCGACGCGGAAAAGATCGACGTCGGGCCCGCAGCGCCGCGCGCGCTGGATCAGGAGGCGATCTCGCTGCTGCTCGTCGAGAAGGCGCGCGAGGGGAAAACGGTCGTCCGCTTGAAGTGGGGCGATCCCTTCGTATTCGACAGCGGCGGCAAGGAAGCGCTCTTCCTGCACGAGCAGCGAATCCCGTTCGAGGTGGTGCCCGGAATCCCGGCCACGCTCGGAGTCCCGGCATACGCGGGGATTCCGATCACTTATCCGGGTGCCGGCGACACGATCACACTGGTACGCGGACACGAGGGGGATACGGACGACGCCCCCAACGTCGACTGGAGCCGTCTTGCCGGCGTCGACGGCACGCTGGCCTGCTACGCGGGGGCCAAACAGGTTGAAACGATCGCGCGAGCGCTGCTGTCGAACGGCCGCTCCCCCGAAGAGACGGCGGCGCTGATCTACCGCGGCACCACGCCCGCGCAGGAAACCGTGGTCGCGACGCTGTCGACGATCGCGGAACGAGCGCACCACGGCGAAGCCGCGATGCTGATCATCGGACGGACCGCCGGACTGCGCGAGCATCTGCGCTGGTTCGACGATCGGCCGCTGTTCGGCCGGCGCATCGTCGTGACGCGATCGCGAGAACAGGCAGCGGAGCTCGTCGAGCTGCTCGAGGAGCGCGGCGCGGAAGCCATTCAGTCGCCGACCATCCGCATCGCCCCACCGGAGGACGCCGCGGCGCTCGATCGCGCCTGTGAAGAAGCCGGCGCCTACAACTGGATTGTTTTCACCAGCGCGAACGCAGTCGATTCCTTCATGCAGCGGCTGCTGGCGATCAGCGACGTCCGCGAGCTGAAAGGAGTGCGGCTCTGCGCGATCGGGCCGTCGACGGCGCAGCGACTGAATCGGTACGGCTTGCGCGTCGATCTCACGCCGGACGAGGCGCGGTCGGAAGCGGTGATCGAGGCGCTGAAAGGCACGGGTAGCCTCGAGGGCGTCCGCTTCCTGTTGCCTCGCGCCGATATCGCGCGCGAGATCCTTGCCGACCAGCTGCGCGACGCAGGCGCTGACGTGACCGAGGTGGTGGCGTATCGCACGCTGCTCGCCGGCGGCGAGCGGGACGGCGACCAGGATATCTATCGCATGCTGCTCGACCGGCAAATCGATGCGGTCACGTTCACGAGCGCGAGCACGGTGAAGAACTTTGCCAAGATTTTCGGCGAGGAGCAGGCTGCGGATCTGCTCAACGCGACGGTGGTCGCCTCGATCGGCCCGGTCACGGCAGAAGCCGCGCAGCAGCTCGGCATCAACACGACCGTGATGCCCGAGCGCTACACCATTCGCGATCTCGTCGATGCGCTGGTCGATCATTTCAGCAAGGAACTGGCGGTACCCCAATGAAGACCACAGAGGCGGTTCGGACGATGCGCGGGACGCTGGACTTACGGCATCGGCCGAGGCGGCTGCGCCGCACTCCGGCATTGCGCGCGATCGTACGAGAGACCCGTCTGAGTCCGGACAACTTCATTTATCCGCTGTTCGCCGTCCCGGGTCACGCCATCCGCAAGGAAGTCGGCTCGATGCCCGGTGTGTATCAGCTCTCGGTCGACGAGATCGTGAAGGAAGCTGCGGCCGCCAAAGCCGATGGCGTTCCCGGCGTGCTGCTGTTCGGATTGCCGGAGTCCAAGGACGTCGTCGGCAGCGGCGCCGCCGATCCCGAGGGACCGGTGCAGTCGGCGGTGCGTGCCCTGAAGAAGGAAGTCCCCGGCCTGCTTGTGATCACCGACGTCTGCCTGTGCGAGTACACGTCACACGGCCATTGCGGCATCCTGGATGGCGATGAAGTCCTCAACGACATTACTGTCGAGGAGCTGGCGCGGGCGGCGCTCTCACATGCCTCGGCCGGCGCCGACATGGTAGCGCCATCCGACATGATGGACGGCCGCGTCGGACGCATCCGCGAGACGCTCGATCAGAGCGGCCATACGCAGATCCCGATCATGTCCTACGCGGCGAAGTACTGCTCGGCGTTTTACGGACCTTTCCGCGAGGCTGCCGATTCGGCGCCGGCGTTCGGCGATCGCCGCTCTCATCAGATGGATCCGGCGAACGTGGAAGAAGCGATCCGCGAAGTCGCGCTCGACATCGAGGAGGGAGCCGACATCGTGATGGTCAAGCCGGCGCTCGCCTACCTCGACGTCATCGCGCGAGTGAAGGCCGATTTCGGCGTTCCGGTGGCCGCGTATCAGGTGAGCGGCGAATACGCGATGATCAAGGCCGCGGCGAGGAACGGCTGGATCGACGAGCCGCGCGCGATGATGGAGACGCTGACTTCGATTCGGCGCGCCGGCGCCGACATCATCATCACCTATTACGCGCGCGAAGCCGCGCGCGCGCTCGCCTAGTTCGCGCGCAGCGCCAGCAGCGGATCGACGCGAGTCGCGCGCCGGGCGGGCAGGTAAGCGGCAAAGAATCCAACCGCCGCAAGCACCACGACCGCGCCGAGGAACGACACCGGGTCGAGCGGCTTCACGTCGAACAGATAAGCGGTCAGCAGCCTCACCGCGGCGGCAGCGGCAATCGTTCCAATCACCACGCCGACGGCGACGGACTGCATGGCCGCACGCAGCACCAGGCGGACGACGCTGCGCGCGTCGGCGCCGAGGGCCATGCGAATGCCAATCTCCTGGGTCCGCTGCGCCACCGATTGCGACAGGACGCTGTAGATCCCGGTTCCGGCGAGCAGCAGCGCGATCGAGGCAAAGGTACCCAGCACCAACAGCAGGAATCGCCGGTCGGCAACCGATGCGCTCACCAGCGCGTCGAGCGTCGAGAGCTCCACCGGTACGTCCGGATCCGTCTCGTGCACGGCTGCGCGGACGGCGGCGGCGATTGCTGCCTGCGTCGAACCGGCGCCAGGACGGACGACCACGAACATCTTCGATCGCGCGCGGAACGGCTGCTGGTACACACAGATGAACACTTCGGGTTCGACGGGCCTGACCAGGGAACGGTGGTGCACATCCCCGACGATGCCGACGATGGTGAAGACGGGGTTGACCTGGTCCATGCCGTAGAACCTGAAGCGGACGCCGACGGGCTCGACCCCGCCGAGGTACTTCTTGACGAAGGCTTCGTTGACGACGGCGACCGGCAGCGCGCCGGGACGATCGTCGTCGTTGAGCGTCCGTCCGTGGACGAGACGCATCCCAGCCGCCTCGAGATACCCCGGAGTCGCCACGCGATATCCGGCGGAGGCGCGCGCCTGGGGCTCGCGGATCGGAATGTTCTCGATGACGAGCCCGCCGCCGTGATCGCGTCCTGAGAGAGGCGCCTGCGTCACGGCTCCCGCCGCGGCGACGCCGGGAAGATGCCGCAGCCGCTCCAGCAGCGTGCCGTAGAACATCGCCGCATGCGGCGCGTCGGGGTACTTCGTCGCCGGCACCGACATCGACGCGGTGATCGCTCCGCCAGGATCGAATCCCGGATCGACGGCGATCACGTTGGCGAAACTGCGGATCAAGAGTCCCGCGCCGACCAGCAGCACGAGCGCCACGGCCACTTCCGCGGCGACGAGCAGCGCCCTGACGCGCGAGCGCACCGGCGCGGCGCCGCTGCGCGCCCCCTCGGCGAGTGTCGTTCGCAGATCCGCGCGCGAGGCCTGCAACGCGGGCAGCAGGCCGAACAGCAATGGCGTTATCACCCCGAGACCGATCGCGAAGAGCAGCACGCGCCCGTCGATGCCGATATCGCCCGTCCGCGGCAGGTTGACGGCGTCGATCGACAGCAGCCCTCGTACGAGCCAGCCGGCGATCAGCAGTCCGCCGGTCGCGCCGGCGCCGCCGATGACCAGGCTTTCAGCGAGCAGTTGGCGGACGATGCGCCCGCGGCCGGCGCCGAGCGCGGCGCGCAGGGCGAGCTCGCCGCGCCGTTCCTCACCGGTCGCCAGCATTGCGGTGGCCACATTGGCGCACGCGATCAACAGCACCAGTCCAACCGCCCCCAGGAGCAGCCACAGCGTCTGCTTCGAGCGCGACGTCGTCGCATCCATGAGCGTGCTGATGACCACGGCGGCGGCGTTCTCGTCCGCTCCGTACTGCGCCTTGAGTCGCGCGGCGATCGTGTTCATCTCGGCTGACGCCTGCGTCAGCGAGACCCCGCGCTTGAGACGGCCGACCACCTCGTAGTTGTGCGCGGTGCGTCCGCTGGTATCCGCGATCAGCTCCTTCGGAGCCCAGAGGTCCGCTTTCGCCGGATACTCGAAGCCCTCCGGCATCACGCCGACGATCCTGAGCGGCATGCCTTCGATGATCACCCGCAGCCGCGAGAGCTCGCGCTCGCCGCCGAGCGTCGTCTTCCAGAAGCGATGGCTGACTACCGCGGCTGGGATGCCGCCGGCGCGCATCTCTTCCGGCACGAACGTGCGGCCGAGCGCGGGCGCCACGCCGAACACGCGAAAGAAGCCGTCCGTGACGGTATAGACGTCGGCGAACACCGCTTCCTGTCCGCCCAGGACGGTTTCGGTGCCGCCCGAATACTCGGCAAGCGCCTCGAAGCTCGAGGCGGACGCTCGCCAGTCGAGGAAGTTCGGGTGGGAAACGTCGATGCGCGGGCCGCTCTGCGGCTGTTCCCACAGCCTGACGATGCGATCCGGATCCGGATACGGAAGCGGCCGGAGCAGCACGCCATTCACGACACTGAAGATCGCCGTGTTGGCGCCGATTCCGGCCGCCAGGGTCAGCACGGCCACGAGCGTGAATGCCGGGCGTCGGACGAGCACACGGATGGCGTGGCGCAAATCGGCCATCACACACTCCTGAGGGCGTTGAGCGGGTCGATGCTGGCGGCGCGGCGCGCCGGAACGTAGGCGGCGCCCATCGCCGCGACAATCAGCAGAACGGTCGCTGCCGATAGGGACAACGGATCGGCGGCTGACACGCCGAAGAGATAGCTGCGGTATGCGCGCGAGAGCGGCATCAAGGCAATCAACCCAAGGATTGCTCCAGCGATCACGGGATAGAGCGCGTTCTGCACGATCAAGCGAATGACATCGGCGCGGTTGGCGCCGAGCGCGATGCGCACGCCGATCTCGGGAATCCGCTGCGCGACCGTGAACGAAACTACACTGGCAATCCCGAGTACCGTCAGCCCGAGCGCGAGCGATGCGAAGAGCGCGAGCAGCCACGAAAGCGCGCGGCGATCGCCGTAGGTTCGGGCGATTACATCCGTGAGACGACGAATGGTGCCGACGGCAGTTGCAGGATCCACATCCGCCACGCGCGCTTTCAGCTCGCCGGCGAGCAGTAACGGATCGCCCTTCGCGCGCACGACCAGCGTCGCGCCCGTCTGGGGAAACTGTGCGTAGGCGATGTACATTTCCGGCGTGTAGCCCATCAGAATGCCGCCGCGCCGCGTGTCGCCAACGACGCCGACGATGGTCATGTTCTGCATTTCCGGAATGCGCATCGCGGTGACGCGCCTGCCAATCGGATCTTCGCCCGGAAAAAACCGGCTCGCGAACGTCTGATTGACAATCAGCGCAACCGGAGCGCCGGGGCGTTCCTGGCGGCCGAAATCACGGCCGCGGATTACCGGAATGCCCATCACGGCGAAATACCCGGGCGTGACCGCCGCGGTCTGCGCTACGGGTTCGCTGCCCGGCGTGAACGGCCGCTCGGGAAGATTGATGTTCGGCGCCCAGGTGAAGCCGGTGTAGTCGAACGGCCAGGCCAGTGCCGCACCCTCCACTCCCTGCTGCGTTCGCGTCGATTCGAGGAGGACGTCGGCAAAGCTTCGTATTGCATTGTCGTCCGCGTATCGCGAGCGCAACTGCCGCAGCGGCACGGACACGACGCGGTCGGCGTCGAACCCGACATCGACCGCCGCAAGTCGCGTCAGGCTGCGCTGCATCAGTGCGGCGCCGGACAGCAGCACGATCAGGAGCGCCACTTGTCCGGCGACCAGCAGCGACCGCACGCGGGCGCTGCGCGGCGAGGATCCATCGCCGCTGCTCGCCTGGCGCAGCAGACGCATCAGATCGACGCGCGACAGCTGCAGCGCCGGCGCGAGCGCGAACAGCACCGCAGTCCCGACGCCGAGCGCCGCGGCGAAGCCGAGAACGTTCGGATCGATTGCCACGTCGGTTGCCCGCGGCAGCGCCAGACCGGACACGCCGCGCAGGAGGCGCACGCCCCAGGCCGCGAGCAGCAGTCCCCAGGCCGCGGCGAAGAGCCCGAGTACGAGCCCCTCCGCCAGGAACAGCCGCACCAGACGCGCGCGACTCGCCCCGAGCGCCGAGCGGATGGAAGTCTCGCGTTCGCGCCGCAGTCCCCTGGCCAGCAGCAGGTTCGCCACGTTGGCGCAGGCGATGAGCAGCAGCACCGCGACCGCAGCCATCAACAGGCGCAGTGTCGGACGGATGCCGCCGGCAATCGCGTCGATCATCGGCAGCACGCGGACGCCCATGCCGCTGTTCGACGCCGGGTACTCGCGCGCGAGCGACTCGCCGATCGCGCTCATTTCCTGCTGCGCCTGTTCGGCGCTGACGCCGTCGCGCAGGCGCGCGACGACACCGAAGCCGGGGTGGTTGGCGCGGTCGAGCGCCATCGCGCTCAATTGCGACGGCCGATGCGGAAACCACACGTCCACATCGAACGGACGCACGCCGGGTGGAAGCACGCCGACTACCGTGACGACATCCTCGTCCATCCGCACGCCGCGTCCGACGATCGAGGGATCGCCGCCGAAGCGGCGGCGCCACACGTCATCGGTGATGATTGCGACCAGCGAACCGGGACGCGCCTCGTCGTCGACGAAGGTGCGGCCGAGCGCGGCGGGCACGCCCATCACCGCGAACATGCCGGTCTCGCACGTGCCGGCGGGAAATACGTCCGCAGGCGCTGCGTCGCCGCCGATGATGACGCGGTTCGATGTGTTGAAGATCGCCATCGCGCTGAACACGTGATTGCGCGCGCGCCAGTCGAGATAGTTCGGCACGGCCACGTTCCAGGAGCCGCCGCGGCGTGTTTCGCTGATCCGGACCAGGCGATCGGGGCTGGCGTAGGGCAGCGGCTTGAGCAGCACGCCGTAAACGGCGGTGAAGATGGCGGTGTTCGCGCCGATGCCGAGCGCGAGCGCCAGCACCGCGGCGAAGGTGAACATCGGACTTGCCGCGAGCGCGCGCAGCGCGTAGCGGATGTCGTTCATAGCCCCGCGACGATCAACGTCGCGTCATCCTCGTAAACGCCGCCGTTGAAGCTTTCGATTTCGCGCAGCATGGCGGCGAGCATGTCATCGGCGTCGAGCCTGCGGTGGCGCGCCGCGGTTTCCGTGAGGCGTTCCTCGCCGAACTCGTCGCCCGCGGCGTTGCGCCCTTCGGTGATGCCGTCGGTATAGAGAACCAGGCGATCGCCCGGTTCTATCCAGAACTCTCCCTGTTCGTAGGCGCTGTCGGCGAAGACGCCGAGCACGGTGCCGGTCGGCGCCAGCATGTCGGCGCGTCCCGAGGCACGAACGAGCAGCGGCGGATTGTGGCCGGCGTTGGCATAGGTGAGCTTTCGTGCCCGCACGTCGATGCGCACGTAACAGAACGTGACGAACCGCCCGCTCGCCATGTTGCGGCACAACAGCCGGTTGACGCTCGTGCACACCGCGCCGGGCGCGGTGGCTTCCTGCGCGAAGGCGCGGACCGCCGCCTGCAGGTTGGACATCAACAGCGCGGCTGGCACTCCCTTGCCGGCAACGTCGGCAATGGTCAGACCGACGCCTGCGCCGAACACCAAGGCGTCGAAGCAATCGCCGCCGACGCCATTGGCCGGCTGCCACGACGAGGCGAGCTTCACGCCCGCCGTCTGCGGCATCGCCGCGGGGAGGAGTCCCCGCTGGATCAGGCGCGCGTCCTCGAACTCGCGCTGCTGCTTGGCGTCGCGCCGTTTGCTCGCCTGCGAATCCTCGATCTCGCGCTGCAGGATCTCGAGCAGGGTGACGTCCTCCCACGGCTTCTGCACGAAGCTCTTCGCGCCCAGCCGCATGGCTTCCACCGCGGTATCGACGCTGCCCCATCCGGTCATCACCACGATCGGCAGCGATGGATCGTGCGCGCGCACCTGCGGGATCAGCTCGAGCCCTTCGCGTCCCGACGTCGTATCCCGGCTATAGTTCAGATCCATCAGGAGCAGGTCGAAGCTCCGTTCGCGCAGCCGATCGAGCACCGCGTCGGTGGAGCTGACGAACTCCGGCTCGTAGCCCTCGCCGGTCAGCAGCCAGCGGAGGGCTTCGAGCACGTCAGGTTGATCGTCGGCGACAAGGACGCGCGCGGCGGTCTGGGGACGGATGGCGGCCATGCTGCTATACATGCGCGGCAGCTTGCAGGAACAAGCGGCGTACCATGCGGCTGCGGCGGAAATCAGACGACGTTTCGTTCGGCGCCGTGCCGCCGGGTCGCGCCGGCGGGACGGACGAGTCGCGCGGGCGCGACAGCAAACATTAGACTCTTCGTGCCGTCTAACGGTCAAAAGCGAATGCCGGAAACGACACCCATCAGAATCCTGATCGCCGACGATCAGCAGGACATCATCGACGCCCTCCGGCTGCTGCTCGTCGACGAAGGCTACGAGGTCACGCCGGCGCGCTCGCCGGGCGAGGCGCTCGAGCGCCTCGAGGCCTCGGACTTCGACCTGGCCATTCTGGATCTGAATTACACCCGCGACACGACCTCGGGCCAGGAGGGCTTCGATCTGATGGAGCGCATCCGCACGCTCGATCCGACGCTGCCGGTCCTGGTCATGACCGCGTGGAGCAGCGTTGCCGGCGCGGTCGAAGCCATGCGTCGCGGCGCGCGCGACTACATCGAGAAGCCGTGGGACGACGAGAAGCTGCTCGCGGCGGCGCGGACGCAGATCGAGCTGCGCCGTGCGGTACGCCGCAGCCAGCGGCTGCAGGAAGCCAACGCGCGGCTGCAGCGCGGCGCCACCCCGCCGTTCATCGGCACGGCGCCGGCAATCCTCGAGATCCGGCAGACGATCGAGCGCATCGCACCTTCCGACGCCAGCGTGCTGATCACCGGCGAGCACGGAACCGGCAAGGAAGTCGTCGCCGCCTGGGTCCACGCGCTCAGCGACCGCCGAAGCAAGCCGCTGGTGACGATGAACGCGGGAGGACTGGCCGAGGGGATCGCGGAAAGCGAGCTGTTCGGCCACGTCAAGGGCGCATTCACCGACGCCAGGCCCGATCGGCTCGGCTGCTTCGAGCTCGCTGACGGCGGGACGCTGTTCCTGGA
>JBKPSE010000163.1:0-3398 GCA_046765855.1 Acidobacteriota bacterium
GTTCGGCACCGGCCCACAGGAGCAGCAGGAAATTCACGCCGGAAACGTAAGACCGCCGCCGGAAACGCGCAGCGGCTTACAGTTCTGCGGCTCCTGATTCCGGTTTTGCCATCAGATTCCGTGCGAGGCGGACGCGACAGGCCACACCGCCTTGGTAACGCGTTCCGCTGGATCACGACCCTCGCGGTCGATCTCTCGATATTGAGGTTCAACGGACTCTTTCGACAGCGGCGATCGGCAAATTCCCTAGGAAAACCGCACGTCCGGTGGCACGCGGTTTGAGACTCGGGACTCCGATGTCGACCTCGGTGTTCATGCTGCTGTTCCTCGCCGGTGTCGCGCTCTACTTCATGACGCCCGAGGAACGGGTCCGGCTCGCCACGTCGGCGATCGCGCACCTGCGCGCCGCGCTCCGCGCCGTGGTTCGTCCTGCTGCGCCCGCCGATCCGGTCAACGAGTTCCTTCGCGCACGGACGACATGGCCGCTGGCGACGCCGCTGCTAATCGTCGTGAACCTCGCGGTGTTTGTCGGGATGGCGCTCGCGCCGGGAGCGCTCGCCGACAAATCGACTCTCATCGCGTGGGGCGCCAATTACGCGCCGCAGACGACCAACGGCGAATGGTGGCGATGGCTCTCCTCGATCTTCGTCCACGGCGGTGTGCTGCACCTCACCGCCACCCTCGCCGCGCTGGCGACGATCGGCATCGTCCTCGAACGCGCGATCGGGCGCATCGCCTTTGCCGCGGTGTTCTTCGCCTCCGGCGTCGTGGCCTCGATTGTGAGCCTGTGGACGTCCTCCACGACCGCAGTAGCGTTCGGCGCCTCCGGCGCGCTGTTCGGCATCTACGGCCTGCTGGTCGCCACCCTCGTCTGCGGTTACCTGCGCGCGCCGCGCATGCCAATCTCACTCGCCGCACTGAAACGGATCCTGGGCGGCGGCGCGTTCTGCGTGGCCTACACCCTGATGACCGATCACCTGGGCCTGGCGGCGGAACTCTCCGGAATGGCGACGGGATTGACGGCGGGACTCGTGCTCGCGCGCGGCGTCGCGCGCGAGAAGCCAGCGTTGCCACGCGCCGCCATCGTCGTGGTGGCGACGCTCATCGTCGCGGTGGCGTCGTTCGCGGCGCTGGAAGGGGTGATCGATGCGCGCCCTGAGCTCGTACGGATCGCGGTGATCGAGGATCGCATCGCGGTCGATTACGCCAACGCGGTGCGCGATTTCACCTTGGGCCGGATGCCGGCAAAGAAGCTGGCGCTGTTCATTGATCGCACCATCCTGCCGCCCCTCAGAGCCGAACGGGCGAGAATCGAGGCGCTCCACGGAATCCCGCGCGAGCAGGCGCCGATGCTCGCGGCCGCGCGGCAATATTTCACGCTGCGCGAGGAATCGTGGCGACGCCGCGCCGAAGGACTGCGCACGGCGAACATGAAACTGCTGCGCGAGGCGGAAACCAGCGAGCGCGCGGCGCTCGACGCGCTGCAGCGCACGCGGGGGAGCACCGCGACGGCGACACCGTGAGGGGGGGTGGGGAACGCGCAGTTGGCAGTGGGCAGTCGGCAGTTCGCAGTCGGCAGTTCGCAGTTGGCAGTAGGCAGTTCGCAGTTCGCAGCGTGATGCGACAGGCAGTCGCAACCAGGAACTAACCGCCCGGCGCCCGGCAGCGCGCCACATATAATCGCGCTGTGTCGATTGCGCGGCAACTCACTCGCTCCTTCACCGGCAACTGGCTCAATCTGCTGCTCGTAGTCGCCCCGGTCAGCTGGTTTCTCGCGCTGACCGGCGATACGTCGCTCTGGCTGTTCGTGGCCGCGGCGATCTCGTTGATCCCGGCCGCGGGATTGATCGGCGAAGCGACCGAGGAGCTCGCCAACAGGTCGGGGCCGTCGCTCGGCGGCTTTCTCAACGCGACGTTCGGCAACGCGGCCGAACTGATCATCGCCGTAGTCGCGCTGCGGGCGCACCACGTCGAGATCGTGAAGGCCTCGATCACTGGCAGCATCATCGGCAACCTGCTGCTGGTCTTCGGCGCGTCGTGCTTCGCCGGCGGACTGAAACATGGAACGCAGCGGTTCAATCGCACCGCTGCCGGCAGCGCGACGGTCATGCTCTCGCTCGCCGTCGCGGCGCTGGTCATGCCTGCCACCGTCGATCTGTTTGCCTTCGGATCGCTCGACGCCAAGCCGGAAGTGCTCGATCGCCTCAGCGTCTGGACCTCCTTCGTACTGCTGGCGGTGTACGGAGCGGGCCTGTTCTTCTCGTTCCGCACCAACAAGGATCCGCTGCGGCCCACGCCGCGGCATCCTTCGCATCTGACCCGATCGGCGGCGATGATTCTGCTGGCGATCGGCACGCTGTTGACGACGGTGGAGGCGGAGGTGCTGATCCGCGGACTGGAACCGGCGCTGCGGCAGTTCGGCATGAGCGAGCTGTTTGCGGGCGTCATCGTCGTCGCGCTGGTCGGCAACGCCGCCGAACACTACAGCGCGATCTCCGCGGCCGCCAAGAACGACATGACGCTGGCGCTCGAGATCTCGATCGGCAGCAGCGCGCAGATCGCGCTCATGGTCGCGCCGCTTCTCGTCATCATCGGGCCGCTGCTCGGCCAGCCGATGGCCCTGGTGTTCAACGCCTTCGAAATGGCGGCGATTGGACTCTCGGTGGCCACTGTCGCGCTGGTGGCCATGGACGGCGAGAGCAACTGGCTCGAGGGCCTGCAGCTGCTGGGCCTCTACGTCATCCTCGCGGCCGCCTTCTACGTCATCCCCGAATGAGAGTTGTGCGGGGCGTCGCACGCGTGCGCACGAGACACAGCGCGCACACGCGAATCAACGAAATCCGGCCGTTTTCCGCACGTTGGTAACGGTCCCGCTCTTGCTCCTGGGGCCGGCGTGATCTGGTTCCTGGAAAAACAAGACGACCTCCTCGTCTGCGAGATCCGCCGCGCGGAAGAGAACTCCGAGGTCTATGAGTTCGAGATCGCCGACGCGACCGGACCCAGGACGCTGCGGTTCGATTCGCCGAAGGAGCTGATCGCGCGGTATCTCGATGAGCACTCGCGGCTGATGGCCGCAGGCTGGCGGCCGCGCGCGGGCAACGTCACGGCACTCGAGTAGGTAAGAACTTCCAGTCGCCGCGCGAGCTGGGCCGCGAAACCTCCATCAAATCCAGTCGAGGTCGCGCTGGTACCTCGCTTGCTCAACCCTCCCGCAGACATGAAACGCCACGCATTTTCCAGGAGGACACCAGCGATGTATCGTTCAACGACCCGATGGTCGACGGCCGTTGCCGCCGCGGCGCTGATCGCGCTGCCCGTCGCGGCTGCAGCGCAGTCGTCCGGCACCACGCCCCAGCAGCCGCCCACACAGACCCAGTCGCCGACGCCGTCGCCGACAC
>JBKPSE010000164.1:0-2328 GCA_046765855.1 Acidobacteriota bacterium
TCGCAGACCACGATGGCCCCCGAGCCGACGGTCGCGCCGGCCGCGGTCATGGCGTTCCAGTCGAGCGGCAGGTCGAGCATCGACGCCGGGAGGTAGCCGCCGGCCGGACCCGAGGGCGCGTACGACTTCAGCGTCCGTCCGGCAGGCACGCCGCCGGCGTAGCCTTCAATCAATTCACGATAGGACGTGCCCATCGGCACTTCGAAGACCCCGGGCTTGACGACGTCGCCGCTGACCCCGACGAACTTGACGCCCGCGGATCCGTTCTTGCCCGCCGTCTTCATCCAGTCGACGCCCCTCGCGAGGATCACGGGGACGAAGAAGAACGTCTCGACGTTGTTGATGACCGTCGGCTTCGCCCACAGTCCGCCGCCCACCTGGCCGGGGAACGGAGGTTTGTTGCGCGGCTCGGCGCGCTTGCCTTCGATCGCCTCGGGCAGCGCACTCTCTTCGCCGCAGATGTAGAGGCCGGGGCTGACGAAGATCTGCAGATCGAAGCCGAGCCCCGATCCCATGATGTTGTCGCCGAGGATGCCCTCGGCATAGCAGCGATCGATCTCGTGCTGGAGGATGTGCTCCTGGTCCGTATACTCGTGGCGGATGTAGATGATGCCGTGGCGCGCGCCGCTGACCAGGCCGCCGAGGATCATTCCTTCGATCAGCAGATGCCCGCCGTTGGTCATGATGTGGCGGTCCTTGATCGTGCCCGGCTCGCTTTCGTCGGCGTTGCAGACGATGTACTTCTCGGGCCCGGGCTGGTTGCGCACCAGCTCCCACTTCATGCCGGTCGGAAAACCGGCGCCGCCCAGGCCGCGCAGGCCGCTCGCCTTGAGCGTCGCAATCAATCCGGCCCAATCCTTCGATTGCACGAACTGGCGCAGCACGCCGTACTGCGAGGGCTGATCGGGATACGGGTCGCACGCGACGCGCTCGTGACGCGGATGCGCGCGCCGTTCCGCCAGCTGCTCCGCCGACGCGCCGGCCAGCGCGACGTCGATCAAGGCGGACGATTCGGCGTCGTGCACCCGCTCGAAGATCTGATCGTTCACGGCAATCGCCGGCGCCAGATCGCAGCGACCGAGGCAGGAGACGTGGCGGATGTTCACGTCCTGCCCCTGATAGCGTGCGCTCAGGCGTTCGCGCATCTCGTTGGCGCCATGACGGTGGCAGGCCATGTCGCCGCAGACCCGCACTTCCGCGCGCGCCGGCGGCTTCAAGAAGAAGTGAGGATAGAAACTGGCGACCGCCTGCAATCGGAACAGCGGAATCTCCAGCCGCTCCGCCAGCGCCCGCAGCTCCGCCTCCCGAAGATACCCGAGAGCCCGCTGAATGCCGCGGACATCATCGAAGACTGGGGAGGTTGGAGCGCGGCCGTGCACGGGGCGCTGAATATATCAGAGGTCAACCAGATCTGATATAAAACGGGGCGCAATGCGACGAGTGAAACCGCTGATTCTGTTGGCCGCCGCGTGCGCGATGTTCGCCGCCGCGCTGACGACATCCCTTCGCGCCGCGGGAATCAGCAGCGCCGATGCGGCGTTGCGCGCGATCGCCGTCGCATCCGGCGGCAACGGAACAGCCGCGTCGACCGGTTCACGGCTCTCGCAAGCGCAGTCGGGCGACAGCAACTACGTCGGTCCGGGATCCTGCAGCGCCGTCGCGTGCCACGGCGCGATCCGGCCGGTCGCCGGTTCGCGGATCCTTCAGACGGAATACAGCACGTGGGTCGCGATGGACCGCCATGCGCGAGCGACGGAAGTCCTCGGCAACATGGTCTCCCAGCGCATGGGGCGCATTCTGGCGATTGGTAATCCGCTGCAGGCGCAGAAGTGCCTCGCCTGCCACTCCCTCGACGTGCCCGCCGCTGCGCGCGGCAGGAACTTCGCGACCGAGGGAGTGAGCTGCGAAGCGTGCCACGGACCCGCAACCGGATGGCTCGGCTACCACGTGCAGCGCGATGCCAGGCATGAGGTGTCGGTGCAGAAAGGCATGTACGACACCAAGGACGTCGTCAAGCGCACCGACAAGTGCCTCACGTGTCATCTTGGCACCGCGGAGAAGTTCGTCGATCACGAAATGATCGCCGCCGGCCACCCCGATCTCGTGTTCGAGCTCGAGGCATTCAGCGCGGCGATGCCACGCCACTGGAAGGAGACAACCGAGGCGGAGGCGTGGAGGCCGGTGCGCACGTTTGCGGTGGGACAGTTGGTGCACTTCCGCGCCAGCCTCGATCGCCTCGGACGGCGCGTCAAAGGAGCGATCTGGCCCGAATACGCCGAGCTCGACTGCTTCGCGTGCCATCACAGCCTTACGCGGGCGGAAGACAGC
>JBKPSE010000165.1:0-2161 GCA_046765855.1 Acidobacteriota bacterium
ACGAGCGCCTGCGGCCGCAAGCGAGCGCCGGAGGGAAGTCGCCGAAGGCGACCGCGAGCGCGCAGCGAGGTGGGGAATGTCAAAAGGGGCTCCACCGCGCCAACACGAGCGCCACGTGCAGGATCATGAAGAGACGAGCGCCTGCGGCCGCAAGCGAGCGCCGGAGGGAAGTCGCCGAAGGCGACCGCGAGCGCGCAGCGAGGTGGGGAATGTCAAAAGGGGCCCCACCGAGCGAAGATAAGTAAATGGATCCAACAATCAAGGATTTCGAGTCGGCGATCGCCGAGCTCGAGACGATCGTCAAGACGCTCGAGGATGGCGACCTCGCGCTGGAGAAGTCGCTCGCGCTGTTCGAACGCGGCGTGACTCTGTCACGTTTCTGCCACAGCAAGCTCGAAGAGGCGGAGCGGCGCGTCGAGATTCTCAACGAGCGCGGCGAAATCAAGCCCGCACCGGCCGCGCTGTCGAACGAAGGCGGCACGGCCGACCGCAGCCGGTGAACCAACCTCCGCGCGACGCGCTACGGGGCCGGGGGGATCTGCCCGGCTGGCTCGAGACTCGCCGCGCGGAAATCGACGCCGCGCTGGAGCGCTACCTGCCCGCCGCCCCCGCGTGTCCTCCACGCGTCGGCGAAGCGATGCGTTACAGCCTGTTCGCCGGCGGCAAACGCCTGCGTCCCATCCTCGCGCTCGCGGCTGCCGAAGCCGTCGCGCTCGCCAATGGCGACGACGTCGATCGTGGGCGGACGCTGGCGCTCCCCTCGGCGTGCGCGCTCGAGCTCATTCACACCTACTCGCTGATTCACGACGACCTGCCGGCGATGGACGACGACACGCTGCGTCGCGGGAGGCCGACCAGCCATGTCGTGTTCGGTGAAGGACAAGCGATTCTCGCCGGAGACGCGCTGCTGACCGAAGCGTTCGCCCTGATGTCGCGCGAGCCGGACGTCCCTGATCTGGCCCACCGCAAGCTGCAGGCGATCCGGCTCGTCGCCGACGCGGCCGGTCCGTGCGGCATGGTGGGCGGCCAGGCGATCGATCTCGAAGCGGCGGGTGCGGGCGCCTCGTTCGACGGTGAGGGACTGCGGGCCATGCACGCGCGCAAGACCGGCGCGCTGATCCGCGCATCCGCGGCTGCCGGCGCGGTAATGGCCGGCGCCGACAGCGCGCAGCTCGCCGCAATCGAGCGGTTCGCATCGGAGCTCGGTCTCGCCTTTCAGATCGTCGATGACATACTCGACGTCGAAGGCGCCTCGCAGGCCCTCGGCAAGACGGCGGGCAAGGACGCGGCGGCGGGCAAGCCGACCTATCCCGCGCTTTTCGGACTCGAGGCGTCGCGCCGGATGGCCGCCGACTGCGTCGCACGCGCCCTCGCTGCGCTCGAGACGGGTCGCCTGCAGGGACACCTGCCGGCAATCGCGACCTGGGTCACGAGCCGGTCGAACTGAACGCGAGCGTGAAAAAGGAGACCGCGCGCCTCGATTCCGTGGTTGTCGCCCGCGGCCTCGCGGCGTCGCGCGAGCGGGCGCGCGCGCTGATCCTCGCCGGTCAGGTCCGGGTCAACGGCGTCGTGATCTCGAAGGCCGGTACGTCGATCGATGCGGCCGCCGACGTGTCGGTAATCGAGCCCGATCATCCTTACGTGGGCCGTGGCGGTCTCAAGCTCGCCCACGCGCTCGACACGTTCGCGATCGACGTCACCGGTGCGCTCGCGCTCGACGTCGGCGCGTCCACCGGCGGCTTCACCGACGTGCTGCTGCGCCGCGGTGCGGCGCGCGTGGTCGCGCTCGACGTCGGTCACGGACAGCTGGATTGGAAGCTGCGCAATGATCCGCGGGTGTTCGTGATCGAGCGGGTCAACGCGCGGACGCTGACGGCCGATCAATTGCCCTCCGACGCGCGAGCGTTCGATTTCGTGGCGATGGACGTATCGTTCATCTCCGTCAAGCTGGTGTTGCCCGCGATCGTGCCGCTGCTCCGCCCTGGCGCGAAGCTTGTGGTCCTGATCAAACCGCAGTTCGAGGCCGGACGCGGCGAAGTCGGCAAAGGCGGGCTGGTGCGCGCTCCCGAGATCCAGGCACGCGTGATCGAGGAAGTGGCCGCCGCAGCAACTGCGCTAGGATTGACGCGCGTCGCCATGACCGAGTCCCCCATTACCGGCA
>JBKPSE010000166.1:0-2507 GCA_046765855.1 Acidobacteriota bacterium
CTTCATGGCCTGCGGCAGCGTCAGGTTTGCCTTCTGCATGACGATCGCCGCCTTCACGTTCCAGCGCGCGCGTTTGAGCAGCGCTTCGGCCGCATCGGGGTCAAGGCCGGTGACGACGCCGACGATGCGCTTGGCGCGGTCCTTCAGCTTCTCCGAGCCCGTGCGCACGTCGACCATCAGGTTGCCGTAGGTTTTGCCCCACTTGATCATCGAGACGGTGGTGAGCATGTTCAGCACCATCTTCGTCGCGGTTCCCGCCTTGAGGCGCGTGGAGCCGGCGATGATCTCCGGCCCGACCGCGGGCGCGATGATCAGATCGACGAAGTTCTGCAGCTCGGAGCCGGGCCAGCAGGTGACGAAGATGATCTTGGCGCCGGCCTTGCGCGCGCGCGTCAGGCCACCGCGCACGAAGGGCGTGATCCCGCTCGCCGACACGCCAATGACGACGTCGCGGTTCGAGAGGCGCAGGCGCGCGATGCTGCGTCCCCCCTCCTCGTAGTTGTCTTCGACGCCTTCCTTCGCCTGAAAGACCGCAGCCTGTCCGCCGGCCATGATGCTCTGGACGATGCGCGGTGGGGTGCCGAACGTTGGCGGCATCTCCGCGGCCTCGACCACGCCCAGCCGGCCGCTGGTCCCTGCGCCGATGAAAATCACGCGGCCGCCCTTACGGAGCGACTGCGTGATGATCTCGATGCCGTGCGCGATCTTTTCCTTCTCCTTGTGCACGGCGGCGATCACCTTGCGGTCCTCGTTGACGACGAGGTCGATGATGTCGCGGACGGGAGCCTTGTCGATCGCGAGGCTGTTGGGATTGATCTGTTCGGTGGGAAGCGATTGCCACTTTGATTGCGTCGTCGCCACGGGCGATCGCTAGTATAAACTCTGCCGGGATGGAAGCTGACATTTCCCCGGCATCAATCGATCGCGTTGCCGAGGTAGCCGGATCGCTCGAGCGCGAGCTGGCCAAGGCGATCGTGGGGCAGCAGCGTGTCATCCGCGAAATCCTGATTGCATTTCTGGCCGGCGGCCATTGCCTGCTGCGCGGCGTCCCCGGACTCGCCAAGACGCTCATCATCAAGAAGCTGGCCGAGGCCGTCCATCTTCGCTACAACCGCATTCAGTTCACGCCGGATCTCATGCCGTCCGACATTCTCGGCGCCGAGGTCATCGAGGAGGATCGCGCCACCGGCAAGCGCGTCATCCGCTTCATTCGCGGTCCCATTTTCGCGAACATCATCCTGGCGGACGAGATCAACCGAACGCCGCCGAAAACACAGGCGGCGCTGCTCGAGGCGATGCAGGAATATCAAGTCACGGTCACCGGCGTTCGCTACGACCTGGAGCGTCCTCTGTTCGTACTCGCGACGCAGAATCCGATCGAGCAGGAGGGTACGTATCCCCTTCCGGAAGCGCAGCTCGATCGCTTCATGTTCAATGTCGTCATCGAATATCCGTCGGCCGAGGAGGAGCGCCGCATCCTGTCGATGACGACGGGGACCGCCGATCCGCATATCGAGGCCGTGGCGAACGGTGAGGAGATCGAGCGGTTACACTCGATCGTGCGCGATGTGCCGGCGGCTGACAACGTCATCGACTTCGCGGCGCGGCTGGTGCGCGCGACGCGTCCCGCAGGGGAAGAGGCGCCGGAGTTCGTGCGCAAGTGGGTACGATGGGGCGCCGGACCGCGTGCCGGGCAGTCGCTGCTCCTCGGCGCCAAGGCGCGCGCGCTTCTGGAAGGCCGCACCGTGGTCGATTTCGACGATGTGCGCGCGGTTGCGCTGCCGGTGCTGCGCCATCGCGTGCTCGTGAACTTCCAGGCGGAAGCCGACGGCATCGATCCCGACGAGATCGTGCGGCGCCTGCTGGAGCGCTGAACGTGCTGGATCCCGCCGCGCTTTCCGCGATTGCGGACCTGGAGCTCGTCTCCAAGCGCGTGGTCGACGGCACCATCTCGGGACTGCATCGCAGTCCCTTTCACGGCTACAGCGCCGAATTCAGCCAGTACCGGCACTACCGTCCTGGCGACGACCTCAAATACATCGACTGGAAGCTGTTCGCCCGTACCGATCGGCTGTACACCAAGCAGTTCCGCGAGACGACCAACCTGCAATGCACGATTGCGCTGGATTCGAGCGCATCGATGAATTACGCCAGTGCGGGATCCATCAGCAAGTTTCAGTACGCGCGCCTGCTGACCGCATCGCTGGCGCAGCTCGTCTCGCGGCAGGGGGACGCAGTGGGTCTGGTGACGTACGCAGACGGACTGAAGACCTACCTGCCAAGCCGAGGCGGTGCATCGCATCTGCGATCGCTTCTCCTGACGCTCGGCCGCGCCGAGCCCGAAGGGAAGACGGCCGCAGGCGCCGCGCTCTCGCGCATGCTGGAGCTGCTGCAGCGTCGAGGCATCGTCATCCTCGTATCCGACCTCTACGATGAAGACACGACAGTCGATCGCGCGCTGAAGCGCGCCGCGCACACCGGCCACGAAGTGATCGTCTTTCACGTAC
>JBKPSE010000167.1:0-9059 GCA_046765855.1 Acidobacteriota bacterium
AACCAGTACTCGGGCGTGACCGACGTGCTGCAGGGAACGCTGACGATCGGAACCGCCGCGAACGTGGGCAGCGGCGCCATCGGCCTGTTCGACGGAAGCCGCCTGTCGATCACCGGCAGCAGCACGTTCGCGCAGAGCTTCAGGCTGTTCGGCGCCCCGACGATCGAAATCGCGAGCGGTCAGTCGGTCACGTTCAGTGGACCGATCTCTGACGATTTCCGTTTTGATTCGACCGTCCCGGGCAGCGTGAATGTCACCGGCGGCGGCACCCTGACGCTCGATAACGTCGAGAACACCTACTCCGGCGGCACCTCGGTGCGGGGAAACAGCACGCTGGCCGTGTCTGACGAGGGCAACCTCGGTGACGTCATCGGGAACGTGACGCTCGGGGACGCGACGAGCGGCGGCACGCTGCGATATCTCGACGGCAGCGCCTTCTCGAGCTCGCGCGCCTTCACGCTGAATGCAGGCGGCGGCACGATCGACACACAAGGCTCCGCTGCGGTGAACCTTCTCGGCGGGATAGCCGGCACCGGTGGACTGACGAAAACCGGCATCGGCACGCTCACGCTCTCGGCCAGCAACAGCTATACCGGCGGGACAGTTGTCGGCGCCGGTACGTTGCGTGCGGGGGCGGCTAACGCCTTTGGCGGCGGCGCGATGCAAGTCGGAGCGTCCGCGACGCTCGATCTGAACGGCTTCAAGCAGACCCTCGGCTCGCTCGCTGGCGCCGGCGCGGTGACGCTCGGATCGGCGACGCTGACGCTCGGCAGCGACAACACCAGCACTATCTTCTCCGGCAGCATCTCGGGCACCGGGGCGCTGGTCAAGAACGGCAGCGGCAACCAGGTGCTCGCCGGCGTCAGCTCCTACTCAGGTGGCACGTTCGTCAACGGCGGCTCGCTGCTCGGGACTACTGCCAGCCTTCAGGGCGCCATCCAAAACAACGCGCTCGTCGGATTCGTGCAGAATACGAGCGGCACTTACGCCGGCTCGATGAGCGGAACCGGGATCCTGGCGCAGTTCGGCTCCGCAACTCTGACGCTTTCCGGCGCCAATACATACTCGGGCGGCACCCTCGTGTCCGGCGGCGGCGCCATCTCGATTGCCACCAACAACGCCCTCGGTGCGGCAAGCGGCGGTGTGACGCTGGGCGATTCGCTCACCAGCGGCATGCTGACCTTTACGAATGGCGCGCTCTTGACCTCGTTTCGTCCGTTCACGCTCGATACGGGCGGTGGCATCTTCAACACTACCGGCGACGTGGTAACGCTCGGTGGAGGGATCAGCGGCACCGGCGGGCTCACTAAAGTCGGCGGCGGAGTTCTCGAGCTTACCGGTCCGAGCACCTACCTCGGATCGACGACCGTCGCCGAAGGCACATTGCGCGCGGGCGCGTCGAACGTCTTCGGCACGTCGCAGCCCCTGATCTTGAAGGCGGGGGCGATCGTCGACATGAGCGGCTTCGGCCAGACGGTCGGCTCGATCGGCGGTGACGGAGCAATTCTGCTCGGCGCCGCCACGCTGACCACGGGCGGCGACGGCAGCAGCAGCCTGTTTGCCGGGACCATTTCGGGCAGCGGTTCACTGGCGAAGACCGGCAGCGGAACTCTGTTCCTGACCGGCACGAACACCTACAGCGGCGGTACGAGCGTGTTTGCCGGATCGGTCGTCGGCAACACCTCGAGTCTGCAGGGCAACATTCTCAACAACGCGCTGGTCCAGTTCGACCAGAACGGCGACGGTACGTATGCGGCGTCGATGAGCGGCAGCGGCGTTCTGGCGAAGACGGGCGGCGGCGTGTTGACGCTCAGCGGCGTGAACAGCTACACCGGCGGCACCGTGATTACCGGCGGCAGCATCGTCGGGACCGCGCAGAGCCTGGGCGGGCTGATCGTGAACAACTCGAACCTGACGTTCGGCGGCGCGGCAGACGGTCTCTTCGCCGGCACACTTGCCGGGATCGGCGGTCTGACCAAGACCGGTACCGGAACGTTGACGCTCAACGGCAACCAGGTGAGCACCGGATTGTTCACCGTCGGCCAGGGAACGCTCGCGCTCAACGGCAGCTACGCCGGCAGCATGACGGTGCTGCCGGGTGCGGCGCTGCGCGTGAACGGCTCGATTCTCGGGTCGCTGAACCTGTTCGGCACGCTGTTCGCCGTTCCTCAAGTCACCACGCAGTTCGGCGCTGCCGCGGCAACCGGATTCGCCGCCACGTCGGGAGATGCGCTGGTGACGCCGTCCTTCCTGACGATCGGCCAGGGGCTGACGGCAAATTCGGGATCGGTGATGGACTTCCTCGTCGCTCCGGGGGCGATTCCGACCATCCTGGTCGGCGGCACGGCCGCGCTGAATGGCACGCGACTCAACGTGTCGGCGCCATCGCTCGGCAACGCGCGTTCCGCCTCCTTCCTGGCGTTGACGGCGTTGAACGGACTCTCGTTGACCAACTCCGAGGTCAGCACTGCAGATCCGACGGTGATTCCGGTGTTGAAGCAGGATCACAACTCGCTCGTGATCACGCTTCTGAACCTCAACATTCCATTTCAATCGGTTGGCGGCGGCGGGGTGGCCGCCGCGCTCGATCGCTCCAAGTTCGGCGCCACCGGCGACGGCGCCTTCGTCATCCGCGAGCTGACCGCGCTCGATGACAGTCACTTGCGCGACGCCCTCGAACAGATCGGCGGACAGTTGCACGCGACCGTCCTGCAGACGGCAGTCGTGGACGCGGAAATGATCAACGACGCGGTTCGCGAACAGCTCTCGGCGCGCCAGCTCGAAGACGCGGAAGACGTGCGCTGGTGGGGTGAAACCGGCTGTCAGCGGGCCAATTTCAAGCCGACCGACAGCGCGCGCGGCGGCCACGCCAACGTCTGCGCCGGCGCCGGCGGGGCCGACCGGCGCTTCGGGTCGCATTGGACGCTCGGCGGCGGCGGATCGTTCAGCGGGGGCAGCATGGGGCTGGGCGGTCTGGGCAGCGGCGACTACAAGGCGCCGCGCGCGTTCGGCTACGTCGGCTATCAGCCGCGCAGCTTCGGTATCCGCGGCGGCGGCAGCGGCTCCAAATCAAAATACAAGACCACGCGACAGATCGCTTTCCAGGCGCTCCTGCCGATCGAGCTGGGCGGAATACCGTTCGGAGAGGGCGTCGACCGCACTGCCGAAAGCAATCAGGACGGCACGACGACCGACAGCTGGTCCGAAATCCATGACAGCCGCAAGGTTCGCGGATTTCAGATCGAGGGCACGCTTGGGGTCCGGCACGCGCGAATCAGCCGCAGCGCCTTCCTCGAATCCGGCGCATTGTCGCTGGCACTCGAGGCGGCGGACGAACTGCTGGCCCTGACGCAGACCGACGTGCGCCTGCACGGGTTCCGCAAGACCGGCAGCTGGCGTCCGTTCTTCAATCTGAACTACCGGCGCGAGCTGGCAGAAGGGCGCACCGAAGCGAACATGAAGTTGTCCGGTTTTTCCAACAGCGACTTCATCGTCCAGGGGATCAACGTGCCGGCGAACAGCTACAGCGGCAAGGCCGGCATGACGTTCAATACGTTCCTCGGCCAGGGGACCTTCACCTACGAGTTCCGCCAGGCCCCGGGACAGCGGCGGCAGTCGGCGAATTTCCGCATCCGCTTCAAGTAAGCGGCGACGTTCGCGTCCGCCGTATCGAGCTTGCTGCTCCGGCAGCGAGCGCCAAGCCCGCGATCACGGCCAGCGCCGTCCCGGGACGCAGCGCTGCCCGCGTATAGAGGCTGCTCTCGCGCGTATGCCCTTCCCAGTTCCTGCCTCGCTCGCCGCCATCGTCGCGCACCGGGCTGTAGAGGTTGTCCGGGCGTCCCTCTGTCGGCTTGTCCGTCCGCTGCGCGTCGAACGTCCAGCGCTCCATGTACAGATCGGCGAGGCGCGGCAGGAACCTCGCCACACTCAGTTTGGCGCCGGCGCCGCCGGCGATGATCTCGCGGATCGGCCGCTGTGCCGCTTCCACGATGACCTCGGCGACGACTTCCGGCGCGTAGACCGGCGGCACCGGCTGCGGTTCGACGTCCAGATAGGTGCGCGCCTTTTCGAAGAACGGTGTATCGATGCTGGCCGGCTTGACGAGCGTCACCGAGATCGGAATGCCTGCCTCCTCGAGCTCCATCCGCAGCGCGTCGGTGAACCCCTTGAGCGCGTGCTTGGCGGCGCAGTAGCCGCCCTGAAGCGGGATGGCGCGATCGGAGAGCGCGCTGCCGACGTTGATGATGGCGCCGCCGCGTGATTGCAGCTCGCGCACCGCGACGCGTGATCCGTAGACCTGGCCCCAGTAGTTGACGTCCATCTGCCGCCGCAGATCCTCGATCGCCAGCTCGGTGACGCGCCCGTACATCGACACGGCGGCGTTGTTCACCCACGTGTCGATGCCGCCGAATTCGGCGCGTGCGGCGGCGGCGATCTGCTCCACCTGGGCGGGGTCGGCGACGTCGGCGGCGCACGCGAGCGCCCGTCCGCCCTCGCCGCGAATCGCCGTCACGGCCTCGTCGAGCGCGCTGCGGTTACGGGCGACGAGGACGACGCGCGCCCCGGCGCGCGCAGCGCGGCGCGCGGTCACCAGACCGATGCCGCTGGACGCGCCGGTGATGACCATCACTTGTTCGCCGATGGGTTTGAGCTGCTTCTTCATGGCCCCTCTCAATCGTTTACTTCAACAATCCCCACACCGGTCCCCACACGCGGTCGGCGAGCGTGGCGGACAGCGAGTCCGGCGAAGGCTGCCGCACCACGTGCAGGTCGCCCTGCGCATGGACGATGTCGTAGTCGCTGGTTCCATCACGATTTCTGTAGAAGTGCAGAGTGACCGTCGCCTGTCCTACGCGAAGGTTGCGGACGGTGACCTCCCGCATCCACGCCGGCAGCACCGGATCGATGAGAAGGACGTTCGCCGCCGCCCACGGCAAGAGCCCAAGCAGCGCCTGCACCGTCAGAGGAAACGCCGTCGCGTTCCATAGTTGCGGCGCGTTGGCCTGCGGGTATGCGCTCGGTGAGATGCGCTCGACGCGTGCGTAGCCGCCGACGGTCTCCGGAATCCGCGCGCCGGGGTAGAGGTCGGCGAGATCGAACAGCGCTTGTGCGAGATCGTCGGCGCGGGCGTTGAACCCGAACCTGCGCAATCCAAACAGGATGGTCGCCTGTTCGACCGCCCACACGCTGCCGCGGTGGTAGCTCACCGGATCGTAGTGCGCGTGATCCGAGGAGAGCGTCCGCACGCCCCAGCCGCTGAACATATCCGGCGCGAACAGCCGTCCGACCAGGGCCGGCACCTTGTCGTCGTCGACAATTCCCGTCGCGAGGCAGTGCCCCGCGTTCGAGGTTGGCGCATCGATGAGACGTTTGTCGGGATCCAGCGCCAGCCCGACGCACTGCGCGCGCTCGCTCCACCAGTCGCGGTTGAAGCGTTCCTTGAGCGCCGCCGCGGCGTCGAGCCATGCGCGGCTCTCAGCGTGCTGGCCCCGCGCCGCGCACAGCAGTCCGAACAGCTGCTGCGCCGCGTACCAGTAGCCTTGCAGTTCGCAGGTCGCGATCGGCGACGGTACGGGTCTGCCGTCGTCATAGATGACCGCGTCGCCGCTGTCTTTCCATCCCTGGTTCTTGGTGCCCTTGCTCGACCGCGTCTGATATTCGAGGTATCCGTCGCGATCCGCGTCGCCGTACTCACGCGCCCAGTCCAGGATTCGGCGCGCCGTGTCCCAATGCGCGTCGAGGCGCGCGCGATCGCCGCTCCAGGCGAAGAGATTGGCCAGCGAAATGACGTACATCAACGGACTGGCGAAGTCGGCGTAATAGGCCGCGTATGGATTGAGATTGAGGATTGCCAACGGCCCGGTCCGCACCTGGTAGGGAATCCGTCCCGGCTGTTCGTCGCGCCAGTCGTCGGTACGGTCGCTCTGCATGCGTCCCAGGCGCGTCAGCGTCGCGTCGAGGAGCGCTCCGCGATCGACCATTGCCGCCTGCCACCCTGCGGTGACGCCGTCACGGCCGAAGAACGCCGGGTACAAGGGCACACCCGCCTGCGGCACCAGCCACTCGTCCTCCGGGCCTTCGAGCAGCGGAAACGACGCGAAATCGTCGATATTGGACGCCAGCACGCGCGCGACGATCTCGTTCGAGCAGTCGATTCGCGTGAACCCTTCGCGCCATTGTCGGATCGCGGCGTCGCGGCGCAGATTCTCCTGCTCCGCTACGACTCCCTGGCCTGCATCAGCATCGATGTGCAGCGCAAACGTAGTCTGCTGGTGCGCCTGAAGCTCGAGGGGCCGCACCGCACGCCCATCGCGCCATTCGAAGCCTTCAGCCAAACTGATCCGTGTCGAATACGGAATCTGCTGATGCGCGTAGCGGAATACGACGCTCGACGCTGTCGCCGACGTCTCGACCTGCGCCTGCTGCTCGCGGTTGCGCGACTGCGCTTCCTGAATGTCGGCGAAGTCGGCGTCGAGCGCCCACGCAAATTCGCAGCGGACGGTTTCCCTCGACCGGTTGGTGACCGTCGCGGTTATCGTCAAATGTCCGGAGACCACGTGGTGGCGGACGACAGTCTCGATCGCCCGCTGAGGAATCCGGGATGCGCTGCGCCGCTCCTGGTCGCCCGCCTGGCCGGACCCGCCGCCTTCGCCCCCGGCAACCTCCGGAAACACATAGGCGAAGTCGAGCATGTCCCTGCTTACGGCCGATGCCTCGCACATCCATGGGAATTCGCCGTCGATCTCGATCCGGCACGTCCGCAGGAACCGCGCCTCGCGGTAATAGAAACCCGACAGAGGATGCGCGTCGCCGCACTCGCCGCGCATCGTGGTGATCAACAGAGAGGCGCCGCGCCACGCGCACAAAGTATCGCCTCTGACGAATACCAAGCCCATCGGTCGCGCCGTGTCCACGGTCCGGTTTACTGCGAAATGCTCGCCATTAACGCATCGTGAAACAGGCGACAAGCTGCGAAAGTGGCGTCAAATTTGCTCAGCTCGTACTCACCATGGAGAGCAAAGCGAAACTCCTCGGACATCCCATTCATCCGATGCTGATCGTGCTGCCGCTCGGCCTGTTCATCGCCGCCGTGGTCTTCGATGCGCTCTATCTCTGGAAGGGGATGGGGGGCTTCGCGTCCACCGCCTACTGGAACATTGCCGGCGGCATCATCGGCGGGCTGCTCGCGGCCGTGTTCGGTCTCATCGACTGGCTCGCGATTCCTTCCGGGACGCGGGCCAAGCGCATCGGTCTGCTGCACGGCGGCACCAACGTCGTCGTGGTCGTCGCCTTTGCGATCGCGTGGCTGTCGCGCCGCAACGCCGCCGACATCACGCCTTCGACCGGCATCTTCCTGCTCGAAGTCATCGCCCTGCTGCTTGGAGCCGTGGGCGGATGGCTGGGCGGCGAGCTGGTGGATCGCCTCGGCGTCGGTGTCGACGACGGCGCCAATCTCGATGCGCCAAGCTCGTTGAGCGGTCAGCCCGCGGTGAGCCGCCGACGCTGACGCGAAGGCCTCTGCGAAGGTGCGTCTGATACGATGACTCGATGCATCCGTGGCACGACACCTATGTCGACGAAATGCAGATCGCCACTGCATTTCCCGCGGTGATTGAGATTCCGAAGGGAAGCACGAACAAATACGAGCTGGACAAGGAGACGGGGCTGCTGCGGCTGGATCGCGTCCTCTACAGCGCCGTCCACTATCCCGCCGACTACGGCTTCATTCCGCGCACCTATTGTGACGACGGAGATCCGCTCGACGTGCTCGTGCTCGGGCAGGAGCCCGTCTATCCGCTGACCATCGTCGAGGCTCGCGCGATCGGCGTAATGCGGATGCGCGACGAAAAGGGCATCGACGACAAGATCGTCGCGATCAGCGTGCGCGACCCCGCGTATTCGGATTACCGCGACAAGGCGCAGCTTCCCGCTCACGTGCTGCGGATGGTGCGGCGCTTCTTCGAAGATTACAAAGTGCTCGAGCACAAGCAGGTCGTCGTCGAGGAGCTGCTCGGCCCGGCTGAAGCGATCGCGATCATCAACGATGCGCTGAATCTGTATCGGCGGCTGCGCCGCGGGGAGCTGGCGAAGGCCTAGCCGCGATCGTCGTCAGCGCGTGCCGGACACCAGCCGCGCCGACGCGGTCTTCACTGAGGAGCCGTTCTCCCGGTCTACCCACGCGAATACGATCTCGTCGCCGGCCAGTGCCATGCGGGGATAGCCGCTGGACCGATTGTTGGCGAGGCTCGCGATTGTCACCGGAGTCGAGGCGTCGCCGCGGGCTGTCACACGGCGCACCCGGAGTTCCGCGCGGTTCGCGGCGAGCTCAATGTAAGCCGCGATCGCCGACCCGTCCCGCAGCAGATCGACGTCGACCCGGCCGAGCGTTCCCTCGGCGTCGAGGCGCACCGGGTTTCCGAACGTCCGCCCGGCATCCCCGGAAAACGAGACGAACGCCTTCGGCTGGCCATCCTTTGCCTGAAACCATGCGACCGCGAGGTTTCTGCCACGTGCACTCACCGACGGTCCGTTGACCGGACAGGCCGGGAACTGCCAGTCTTCTTTGGCGACGGCAACCGGTTCGCTCCATTTGCCGTCCACCAGCCGGGCAATGTGAATGTCGCGCAGCTCCCCTTCGGCGCGGTTGCGGTAGACAGCGACGGGACCCTCGCTGGTGACCGCTGCTGCCGTCGGGCAGCATTCGCAGACCTTCAGGTCCACGGCGTCGTCCGCGGCCTGCTTCCACTCGCGATCGAATGCCGCGAAGCGCAGCGACATGTCGCCGCCGCCGTGCTCGCCATGTCCGGCCTTCATGTTGCGGCCGTCGAGCCAGATCAATCCGAGCCCGCCGCTGCGCGGCATCTCGAAAAGAGAGGCGAAGCCGTGCTCGGCCTTCGTGTTGTCGTGATGCGGCGTGAACGACGGGGTCCAGGACGCGCCGCCGTCACGCGAATACGAGAGGCGCACGTCGTAGGCATAGGTATCGGCACCGCTCTTCTGCAGCCAGTGCGCCGCGAGCGTCCCGTCGTTCAAGCGGATCACGGACGGCACGTCCGCCC
>JBKPSE010000168.1:0-5806 GCA_046765855.1 Acidobacteriota bacterium
GCCCAGAGGAATGACGTGCGAGACGCGCAGGCGCGCCGACTTCTCGTACTCGTCGCGATCGAAATCGACGCCAAGATGACCGACGCCGCCGGCGCCGCCGCCGGCTGGAGGAGCGCTGATACCGAGATGCGACGCATTCAACTCGCCGATCATCAGCGCGGCGATGCGGCGCATCTCGTCGGGCGTGCGCGACGCCGCGATGTAAGGCTCGACTGCGGCGCGCGCCTTGTCCCAGTCGACGCCATTGAACGCGGGATCGAAGAAGTTGTCGCGCAGCAGCCGCCACGCCTGGTCGAAGACGATGGTCTTCTCTTTCGCGAAGTCGACGTCGAGTTCGGCCGTGACGCTCACCGCGCGCGTTTCGCGCTTGTCGAGCGTCACCGCCTGAATGCGTCCGTCGTCGAGATAGAAGACTTCCTTGCTGTCGGGACTGAACGACACGTCCGCCTTGGCGCCCGACGTCGTCGTCAACTGCCGGGCCACCGGCCGCTCGCGCGCTGTCTCGTCGAGGCTCCACGAGTACAGATTCTGCTGTCCTGCGGCGCCGGCAATCATCACCAGCGTTTTGCCATCGGGACTGATGAACGCTTCACTGACGTCGAGACCCGAGGGAATCAGCGAGAGCCGCTGACGGATGTTGTCGAAAACGATGTTGACCGGCGGCTCCGGTTTGTTCGGCTTCTTGTCGTCCGCTTTCTCAGCCGCCGTAGTGTCGGTCGGCGGCGCGGGCTTGGGCGGCACTACGTCGACTGGCGGGGCTGGCGGTGTCGACGGCCTCCTCGGAGACTGTTCTTCGTTGAAGAGATCGCGAAATTGATCCTCGCGGAACTTGGGCGTGCGAAGGATCAGATCGACACGCGCGAGCTGCGAGACCTCGGTGCGCTGACTGGTGTCGAACAGCAGGAACGTGCCGTCGGGCGCCCACGAGACGGCCGTGGCGTTCGCATTGGCAAGAAAGCTGACCGGCCGCGCCTCGCCGCCTGCCGCCGGAACCACCGACACGTTGGTGAAGCCGCGCGTGCCCGCGGTGAAGAACGCGAGCCAGCGTGAATCGGGCGACCAGGCAAGCGGACGGCCGACCTGCAGCGTGTCCGTGATGATGCCCTTCGCCAGGGTGCGTTCCCGCTTGGCCTCGAGGTCGAGCACGCAAAGTTCGGTGCCGCCGCGCACGAACGCGATTCCCTTGCCGTCCGGCGAAAAGCGCGGCGCATAGTCGCCGAGACGACTCGACGTCAGCACGGTCTCCTTCCCCGTGGTGAAGTCGTAGGCGACGAGTTGGGACGCACTGCTTCGTTCGGACGCGTAGACGATCCGCTTGCTGTCGGGCGACCAGGCGACTTGCGACTCCGGCGCGGCGGTCATGGTCACGCGCGCCGCATCGCCGCCATCCTTCGACGAGGCGGCGAAGATCTCGCCACGCGCAGCGAACGCCACTTTCTTTCCATCCGGGGAGAGCGCCAGATCCTGAAACTGGCTCGTCAGGCGCAGGTGTTCGGCTCCGGGTCCCGCTGGAGCTCCCATGCGCGTGATCGGCACTTCAGCCACCGCACCGCTCTTTGCATCCAGCCGCCAGATTGCGAAATTGCGCTCGAACACGATCACGTCGCCGCGGCTCGAGATCGAAGGCCACAGCACACGGCCGTCATTGAAGTTCGTGACGCGCGTCACTGCATGCCGATCCGCCGCCGTCCCGTCCGTCATCTTTCCCTGCCGGTCGGCCCCGGGCCGCGCGGCGACCTCGGCGGTCCAGATGTTTTCCGCGCCGCCGCGGTCCGAAACGAAATACAGCGATCGTCCGTCTGCGGCCCACATCGGCCAGAGATCCTTCGATCCGCCGCCAGTGACGGCACGGTAGGCGGACGGCGCATCCGCCGCGGCGAGATCTCGCAGCCAGATCTCCGCTTCGTCGAGGTGGCTGTGGCCGTGACGCCACCACTGCCCGGACGCGGTCCCGCGCGCGGAAATGGCAAGCGTGCGCCCATCGGGGGACGCGGTCGAGAAGAACTCGTTCGCATAACGATCGCCGCTGACGATCATCGGCGTGCCGCCGTCCGGCGAGACGCGATAGATGTCGTTCACGCCTCCCGAGAGATCGTGCGCGCTCGAAAAAAAGTACAGCCACTTGCCGTCGCGCGACCAGCCATCGAGCTGCTCGGCGCCGTCCTCGTAGGTGAGTCGGCGCACGTCGCCAGTGGCAAAAGTCAGGACATAGATGTCTCCGCCTCCGGTACGCGTCGACACGAACGCGAGGTGCTTTCTGTCGGGCGAGTAGACGGGCCGCGAATCATTCGCGGCACTCGAAACAAGCAGCCGGGCTTCGCCGCCCGCGGCCGGCACCGTCCAGATATCGCCGCCCGAGACGAACGCTATCTCCGCGCCGTCGGGCGAAATCCCCGGTTCGGCGAAAGCGGGCCTCGGGACCGGCTGCGTTTGCGGCTGCGCGAAGAAGCTGGTAACGAGCAAGCACAGGATGAGCGAACGGTGCATAATGCGGCGACTCTATCGCACCGGGAGTTCCGATGACTACACATGTGAAGGTTCTTGGGGTTCTCTACATCGCACTCAGCGCACTCGGCGTGTGCGCAGCGCTGTTCCTGGGACTCGCATTCGGGATCGCCGGCGGCGCGGTTGCCGCCAACGCGGATGCCGACGCTGCGGTGGCGCTGCCGATCATCGGTGTCGCCGGCACCGCGCTGGTCGTGTTTCTGCTGGCGCTGTCGCTGCCGGGGATCATCTGTGGCATCGGCCTGCTGAAGTTCAGACCCTGGGCGCGCATTCTCGGGATCGTCCTCGCGGCTATCAACCTGATCAATATCCCGCTCGGAACCATCCTTGGGGTGTATGCCCTGTGGGTCCTTCTAAACAAGGAGACGGAGCGGCTCTTCGCGGGTGCCCCGCTCAGCGCAAACCCGGCTTAGGTTCGCATCTTGCACCTGCGCTTCGGCGATGGTGCCACACACCTCGACCGGCGAGTGGCAGAGCTTCGAGACGCGGATGCGCCGTCGGCGCGCCGAACGCCTGGCGCTTCGCGCGGAAGTCGCCGTGGAGGCGGGTTATCCCGACGACGCGCGGACGTTGATCGAAGAGGCGCGCGCCCTCGAACCGGATCTGCCGGCGGTGGCGCACGTCGAGCAGTTGCTCAGCGAAGAGATCGCGCCCGCCAGCAACACGCGGTCGTGGCGTGGTGTGCTGGCAGTCGCCGCCACACTGGTGGTCGCCGCAACGGCCGGATACGCGTGGGGAAGCCGTCCCGCGGCGCGGTTGTCGGCGCGTCCGATTGTGGCGCAACTGCCGTTGCCGGCGGCGCCGACGGTTGCCGTGCTCAACGAGCACTTCGCGCCCGCTCCCATGGAAACGGCGCTGGCGGACGAACCCCTGTCGCTGCCGGCGGTCGAACCCCCCATCAGTGACCTGGTGAAAGCGTCGCGCGATCTCACGCTGCCGGCCTCGCCCGCCCTCGCAACTGACCGTACTGACGCTGCCCCACCGCAGATTCAGACACCCTTGTTACCGGTGGCTGCAGGTGCGGACGACGTCGCCGTCGCTGCCAACCTGCGCCTCGATCCGATCGTTTCCACTCCGGCGGCGGTGGAACCGCCGCCCGCTCCGCCCGTGGCAAGCGCGCCTGCGGAACCGCCGCAGGAGCCGCTCGTCCGCACCGTGCTCGCCCGTTACGCATCCGCATACAACACGCTGGACGCGGATGCGGCTCAACGCGTGTGGCCGGGCGTGAATTACCCGGCGCTGTCGCGTGCCTTCGAGGCGCTGTCGTCGCAGCAGGTCTCGCTCGGCGACTGCCGCATCGACGTCGCCGGCAACCGTGCGCAGGCGCGCTGCGCGGGCAGCACCAGCTGGACGCCGAAGGTCGGATCGCGGAGCCACACAGAGGCGCGGATTTGGATGTTCGACCTGACGCGCGAAGGACCCGACTGGCAGATCGTCAGCGCGCGTGTTCAGAACAGATAGTCGAGAGATACCGTTGGCGTGAATGGCGAGGTCAAGCCGCTTTTCGCCAGCCGCCACAACACTTCACCGGTCAGCACGACCCGCGAGCCGACATTCCACTTGATCCCGGTGACGGCGCTGGAGAGCGTCACCGCCTTGGTCCCCGGGGCGAGCCGCTGGGTGAGCACGCCGACGATGGACGGATGCTCTGCTGAGACTGTCGTCACGCGGCGGACGTCAGACAACTTGCGGATGAGAAGTTCGCCGGCGAGTGTGACGCGCGGCGTCGCGGCAAAGGTCACCGCGCCGCTGCCGTCGAGCTCGTTCGATACGCCGCCGCGCACGACACCGACATTGACGTGCGCTCCGGCCCGCGCATCCTCCATCGATGCGATCCCCATCAAGCGCACCGATGTTTTGCCGGCGCCGAGCAGGTGCGATTCATTGCCCGTCGGCAGCCGCACCTCGCCGGCCGCGGCAAACCCGCTTCGCCGCGTGCCGGCGATCAGGTACTTGGCGCGAATCGCCGCGTCCGCGATGCCGCTCGCCGACGCCGTGCCGCTCGCCTGCAGGAACGACTCGCCGCGGTAGACGTTGAGTCGCGAGCCTTCGATGTCGAGCTGCACGAAGGGAAGCGCGCCGCCAATCTCGAGACGATCGGTGACGCCGTAGGCGCCGTAAACCGTCAACGTACTCGCGCGGATCCTGAGCGTGAGCGCCTCCGTGTCGAAAGGCGCGGTCTCGTCAGTAAACCTATCGGTCGTCGTCAGCAGGGTGCCGCTGCGCAGATCGAGACCGTCGAGCTGATCGTAGGCCGCGGTTGTCCCGGAGACGCCGAACGAGACGCGTCCCTTGCCGCTGGTCATCGCCCGCTCGACGAAGAATGTGCCGAAGCTGTCGCTCACCCGCGAGGCCGTGCCCAGCTCCGGATCGAGGCGATACACGAAACCGCTGGAAGACGTGGCAATGGGTACCGTTGCCAGATTCACCTGCAGCGCCCGTGAGATCGTGTCGGCCGTGGCCGCCGCGGCGGCGCGATCTTTCTCGAAGTCGCCGGTCTGCACCGACTGGTTCGTAACCAGGAACGCAATCACATCCTGCGGCGATTGCTGCGCGAAGGCGGACGGCGTCCCCATCAGCGCGAGCAGCACCGCGAAGAACGCCCGCCTCACTTGTTGAACTCGATCGCGAGCGCGAGAACGGTGGTCGCGTCCTGCAGCTGGCCGTGAACGTCGACTTCCTTACCGTTCTTCAGGTCCTTGCACGGTCCACGCGAAAACGTCGTGCTGCTCGTTGTCTTGACCAGATATCCGTTCAGCGTGAACGAAACGGCGGGACATGACCCGCTGACGTTGGCGATCTTGCCGGACAGGTCGATCGTCTGCGGAGTGGGGGTCGGTGTAGGCGTAGGCGTCGGCGTCGGCGTCGGCGTCGGCGTCGGCGTCGGCGTCGGCGTCGGCGTCGGCGTCGGCGTCGGTGTCGGTGTCGGTGTCGGTGTCGGTGTCGGTGTCGGCGTTGGCGTTGGCGTTGGCGTTGGCGTCGGTGTCGGCGTGGGCGTCGGCGTGGGCGTTTGGGCCCAGACGCTGGTGATCGGGGAGGCCGTCGCAGCGGCGCCGGTCAGTGGCAAGCCATACATGTCTTCGAGCGTGCGGAGCAGGTTGTAATGGTCCGTCGTGCCGCCGTACTGCCCGGGCTGGACCATCGGACCGTCAAAGAACGTCGCAATGTGGTTCGATGAGCCGCCGTCGTCCTCGTCCCACGTGACAATGAGCAGGCTATTGTGCGTCTTGGCCCATTGCGCGTAGGCATCGAGGTTGTCGCTCAGCCACGCGTCGGCCTGCGCGATCGTGCCGTCGTGCAT
>JBKPSE010000169.1:0-2216 GCA_046765855.1 Acidobacteriota bacterium
CGGTTTGCCTGATCGGTAATGGCCTGAACGACGTCGGGATGGGAATGGCCGGTGGCGGTGACCGCGATCCCCGCGGTGCAATCGAGAAAGACGTTGCCGTCGACGTCTTCCACGTAGACGCCTTCGCCGCGCGCGATGACCAGCGGGTAGTCGCGCGTGTAGGACGGCGACACGAATTTCGCGTCCTTGTCGATGATCGCCTTGGCCTTGGGGCCGGGCAGGGGCGTTTTGATGTCGGGAGCGTTCATCATTTGGTTCGCTCGGCCCGCCGGGCCTCGCTTGCAGCCGCTGGCGTGGTGCGGCGGGCTCGCCACTCTGTTGTCACTTGCGTTTCCATCTGGTGCCCGATGGCGTGTCTTCGAGAAGGATGCCGCGTGCGTCGAGGTCTCTTCGGATCTTATCCGCTTCGGCGAAATTGCGTGCGGCCCGCGCTCCCCTTCGCGCCTGGATCAGCCGCTCGATCTCGTCGACCGGTACCGGCGGCCGTTCGTCCTCGGCGCGCCGCAGCGACAGGATGCCGAGCACGCGGTCGAACCGATCGAACGTCTCGCGGATCGCCTGCGCGTCGCCGCTGCGCAGCTCGCCGGCATCGATTTTCGAGTTCAAGGCGCGCACGAGATCGAAGACGACGCCGAGGCCGGCCGCGACATTCAGATCCGCGCGGACGTGATCGGCGAATGCCGCCGACGCCTGTTGCAGTCGCGCGGCGGTGTCGTCTCCGGCAGCGCCGGACGGCAGCGCGTCCAGGCGCGCGAGGAAATCGGTCAACCGCTTGAGCGCTTCTTCGGCCTGGGCCATCGCGCTCCACGAGAATTTCAGCTGCTTGCGGTAATGCGTGCCGAGGTAGAGATAGCGCAGCGCCGACGGACGGAATCCCTGGGCGACGATGTCTTCGAGGTTGTAGACGTTGCCGAGCGACTTCGACATCTTCTCGGATCGGACGACCTCGGGATCGTCCTCGGTCTCAATCATCAGGAATTCGACGTGCATCCAGAAGCGCGAGAACTGGCGCCTCGTCGCCCCTTCCGCCTGGGCAATCTCGTTTTCATGGTGCGGAAAGATCAGATCGACGCCGCCGCCATGGATGTCGATCGGCAGCTCGCCGAGCAGTTCCTCGGCCATCGCCGAGCACTCGATGTGCCAGCCCGGACGTCCCGCCGGCAGGCCCGGCTCCCATACCGGCTCACCGGGACGCGCGCCTTTCCACAAGACGAAGTCGCGGGCGTTCTCCTTGTCGTACTTGTCGGCGTCGACGCGCGCGCCGCTCTTGATCCCAGCGTGATCGAGCCGGGCGAGCTTGCCGTATTCGGGAAACGTCGCGATCTTGAAGTAGATCGATCCGTCGCTCGTGTAGGTGTGGCCGTTCTGCTCGAGCGCACGGATCATGGCCGCCATCGCCTCGATGTGATCGGTGGCGCGCGGCGAGAACTCGACCGGCTCCAGCCCGAGCGCGCTCGCGTCCTTCTCGAAAGCCTCGACGAACTGCTGCGTATACTCGCGGAGCGGCCGGCCCGCCTTCACCGACTCGGCGATCGTCCGATCGTCCACGTCGGTGTAATTGCGCACCTGTTTGACGCTGTAGCCCTCGAACTCGAGCGCGCGCCGCAGCACGTCGAGCGCGACGAACGTGCGGAAGTTCCCGATGTGTCCGCGCGCGTAGACGGTCAAGCCGCACGTGTACATGCGCACGGTGTTCCCCTGCGAAGGGGTGAACTCTTCTTCGCGTCTGCTGAGGGTGTTGTATAGACGCAAGGCTCAGTCCGGCAGTCGGCAGGTCGTCCGCTTGGTGGTGTTCCCGGCCGTCGTGGTCACGACCAGCTCCTGATCCTGCGCGGAGACCTCGAAGTCGACGGTGGCCGCGTCGGAGGGCACGCGATCGATGGTCGTTTCAATCTCCCGGACCAGCGTCTTGGCCGCCGCGGTGGTGGCGCCCGCGTATTCGGCGAACTTCACCACCAGCTCGGCGGCCAGCTCGCGAAACGGCGAGGCTGCGGGGATCGTGAGCCGCAGATCCAGGCGGCGCGGCGACTCAGCCATCAGACGATTCTATCCTAGTCTTACCGAGGGGCTTCGCCCCTCGGACTCCCCTACACGCTCTCTCGCTCGCCGCTCCGCCGGCTCGCGTCCGTTCGCGTGGCTCACTCGCTACCGCTCGTTCGCACGCACCGAGGGGCTTCGCCCCTCGGACTCCCCTACACGCTCTCTCGCTCGCCGCT
>JBKPSE010000170.1:0-3935 GCA_046765855.1 Acidobacteriota bacterium
TTGGTGCGCAGGCTGCGCAGCCGGATGGGCGTGCTGCATGGCATCGCGCGCGTCGACGGCAAGGTGGCGGTCGAGGGGACGATGACCTTCGCGCTCGGACCGCGGCTGGAAGCGCCGGCGCCCTAGCGGGCGAGCAGCACGACTCCGCCGAGCTTCGCGGCTCGGGATCCCCACATTGCCCACCGCGCCTCCGGGTCGTAGAAGCGGACGACGTCGAGAATGGCCGGCAGGAGAATCAGCAATCCGACATACGGCTCCTTCCAGCGAATCGCGTCGGCCATGCCGCGGGTATCGCGCTCCACCGGTCCGGTCCGTGCGAAGGCGGCGCCCGCATAGCTCACCGACGCCAGCACGTTGAAGGCGAACACGCCTTTGGTGAACGGCGCGTGTTCGCGGCGCAGGTTCGGGCGGCGCGACAACAGCACTTCGTTCGTCGCCTCCTGGACCCAGAAGCCCGCTGAATCGATGATGAATTCGCGGCGGCGGGAGACCTCGGGGTCGTGCGTAATCGCAAAGAACGGCAGGCCGTGAAACGACACCTTCTTGATCCCGGGATGCGCGTTGAAGATGCCATCGAACAGCAGATGTCCGCTCTCGTGCGCGCCCAGTCCGATTGCGCCGCCGCCGAGAAATTTGAGCGCCGAAGTAACCCGGTGCTCAGTAGTGGAAGCAGGCGCCGCTGAGAGAGGCGGCGGATCCTGCGCACGCACCAGCTCTGCCTTGCCGCAGATTGCCAGTACGATCAGAAAAACCGCTAGTACTCGCGGCTGCGCTATGGCCGGGCTGCTGGCACAGCCGTTGCTGATAGACGCCTCAGGAGAATTCACGATGCTCGAAACGATTGCGGTCATTCTCATCATCCTGTGGCTGCTCGGCATGGTCAGCGGCTACACCCTGGGCAACTTCATCTACGTGCTCCTGGTCATCGCGATTGTGCTCTTCCTCGTGCGATTGATCAGCGGCCGCCGCGTCTGAGCTGCTTTCAGCCGCGGGCCCGAGGGGCCGCGCGGTGAGCGGACGATGGCCACGCCGCCGAGTACCAAAGCGGCGGCGCCTGCCATCCGCAGGGTAAACGGTTCGCCGAGAATCGCGACGCCGAGCGCGACCGCGATCACGGGATTGATGTACGCGTAGAGCGATACCAGCGAAACCGGCAGGTGGCGCAGCGCGTACGTATACGCCACGAACCCTCCGATCGAACCAATCGTGCACAAGTAGACGAACGCCGCCGTACTGCGCGGCGTGAACGCGAGGCCGCTCCACTCGCCGCGCGCCGTCCCGATCGCCAGCATCATCGCGCCGCCGGCGAGCATCTGCGCGGCGGTCGCGCTGAACACGTTCTCGGCGCGAGCATGCCGCTTCGAGTACGACGAACCGATCGACCATCCCAGACAGGCGAGCTGCAGCGCAAGGATGCCGAGCACGAAGTTGCGTCCTCCGAGTCCGCCCTGCGCGAGCTCAGGCCAGATCAGCAGCACGATTCCGGAGAAGCCGAGGACGAAGCCGGTGGCGGTTCGCGCCGTCATGCGCTCGCCATCGGCGCGAAACGCTTCGACACCCGCCATCCAGAACGGCGACGAGGCAACCACGACGGCCGTGAGTCCACTGGGGACGTAGAGTTCCGCCCAGACCACACCGCCGTTGCCGAGCACGAGCATGAGGAAGCCGAGCAGCGCCGCACCGCGCCACGAGACACCGCGCGGAAGCGGCTCGCCGCGCAGCCGCATGTAGATGGCGAGGCCTGTGCCGGCGACCGTCCATCGCAATCCGGCCATCAGCATCGGCGGCATCGATTCCAGGCTGACTCGGATGCCAAGGTACGTCGTCCCCCAGATCAGGCACACGGTAAGCCACGCGAACAGCGCGAGCCGCCGCTCTCTGGCAGTTGACTGCGGCGTCATCGCGCCGGCTCCTGCCGATCGCGGACCGGAAGACGAGGGGTTTCCTTGACCGTTTCGAGCACGATGGTGGTCCGAGTGGAGCGCACGCCGGGAATGCGACCGAAGCGATGGCGGAGCAGCTGCCCGATGTGCTCCGCGTCACGCGCGCGGACCTTCAACAGATAGCAGTCATCGCCGGCGACGTGATGCAGCTCGAGAACCTCGGGGCACTGCGCCAGCGCATCGGCGACGCTGTCATCGCCCGGTGCCTGCTCGCTGCGGACAGCGACGAATGCCAGCATCGGCAGATCGAGGGCATGCGGATCGACGAGCGCGGTGTAGCCGCGGACGATTCCGCGGCTTTCCAGCTTGCGGATCCGCTCGAGCACGGCGGACGGGGCGAGGCCGACGGCCCGGGCCACCTCCGACTGCGCAATCCGAGCGTTGTCCTGCAGAAGATCCAGTATTGTGGCGTCAATTTCGTCGATCATTCTGTGTAAACCAGCCTACACAGAATATACATCAGTTATTACTCGACAAAACCGAATGGCCCTCGTCCCATCCAAGTGCCACCATCTACGGTCAGGATCTCCCCGGTGATGAAGCCGGACTCCCGCGCCGCGAGAAACACCACGGCGTCGGCAACTTCCTCGGGGCGCCCCCATCGCTTCAAGGGCACCATCGCCGTGATCCGATCGACGGCAGCCTGCGTGTTCCACAGCTTTTCCGCGGCGCCCGGCGAAGCCTCGATCGGACCGGGAGCGACGGCGTTGACGCGGATCCGGTGACGGGCCCATTCGGTCGCGAGCGTCTGCGTCATCGCCATCACGCCTGCCTTGGCGGCCGCCGAATGGATCGTGCCCGGGCTGCCGGTCCAGACGTAATTCGCGAGAATCGAAATGATCGAGCCGCCGCGGCCGCTCGCGATCATGTACTGGCCTGCCGCGCGCGAGCAGTAGAAGCTTCCGTTTAACACGATCCCGATCACCGCGTTCCATCCATTCGGCGAAAGGTCCTCGGCGCGGCAGATGAAATTGCCGGCGGCGTTGTTGACGAGAATGTCGAGCGCGCCGAAGTGCTTGACCGTGCGCTCGACCATTTCGTCCACCTGTTCGGGAACGCGGACGTCGAGCTGCACGGCGAGCGCGTCGATTCCCGCCTCTCGCAGCGCGGCGCAACCCTGCTCGAGATGGCGCGAGTTGCGGCTCGCGATCGCGATGCGCGCGCCGAGTCCACCGAGACGCTTGGCGATGGCGAGACCGATGCCCGTGCCGCCGCCGGTGATCACCGCAACCTGTTTGTCGAGCAAGCCTGGAGCGAACATGACGCTCGATTATCGGTGTTAAGATTGCGCCATGTCGAGCGCGGACGCGGGGCTGTCCGCGAACGTCGAAGCGTTCGCGCGGCTCTTCGAAGCTGTCCACGAGGGTGTCTACATCGGTGTCCTCGACGAGCCGAACGCCCGCACCGTCTCCGCCAATCCCCACCTGAAGTTGATGTTCGGTTTCGCGGCGGACACGCCCGATGCGGACGTCCGGCCGTTCGATGCGGAGCGCTTCGTCGATCCTCAGGCGCGCGAAGGCTTCATCACCCGCCTGCAGCGCGATGGTGCGGTGACCGACTACCTGCTGCGGCTGCGGCGCGCGGATCGCGTGGCGATCTGGGTCGAAGTGACCGCGCACGCCGAGGCGCAGGAGGGCGCCGGCACGCGCGTCGAGGCGCTGGTTCGCGACGTCAGCGAGCGCAAACGGCTCGAGGACCAGGCGCGCGATCTCTATCAGCAGCTGTTGCAGGCGGAGAAGCTCGCCGCGCTGGGCCAGACGATTTCCGGCGTCGCGCACGAATTGAACAATCCGCTCGCCACCATCCTCACCTGGGCGGAACGGCTGTCGCAGCGGCCGGTCGACGAGCAGACGCGCCGCGGACTCGAGACGATTCTGAGCGAGTCGGAGCGCGCGGCGAAGATCGTCCGCAACCTGCTGACCTTCGCGCGCAAGCGCCACACGACGCGTGCGATGGTCGACGTCAACCAGATCGTGCGCGAGACGCTGGCGC
>JBKPSE010000171.1:0-4058 GCA_046765855.1 Acidobacteriota bacterium
GCAGGACCAATCCAAGGAACATCATTAACATGGCGATGGGCGTGCCGACCGACGGCTGCTGCGCCGACACTCCGCGGCTGCCGTCGCGCAGCACGAGTGCAGGCAAGGTCTTGCCGGCGCGCATCGGCACGATCGCGCGGAAAATCGTGTCGAACTGCGCGGCGAGCGTCGTCTGCGCCGTGGGATCGCTGACACCCGGTTTCGCGCGGCCGAGGACGATGAGGCCGCCGGCCGCCGGATCCGCGATCCAGTTCTGGCCGTTGGAGGCGGGCGTCACGAGCGTCGCCTTCGCCAGCGTGACCATTACCGCCGGCGTCGCAGAGGGCCGCGTGCTGCCGGCCCCGGTGAAGCCCCTGGGATTGACGCCGATGATCGTCACGGGGACGTCGTTAATCTTGATCGATTGTCCGATGGCCGTCGGAGACCGCGCGAATTCGCGAGTCCAGAACCCGTCGCTGATCATTGCGACCGCCGGGCTGCCTGGCAGGTCGTCGGCAGGCCGAATCTCACGCCCGATCTGCGCCCTGACGCCGAGCACCTCGTAGTAGTTGCCGGAGACTTCGTGCAGAAGCACGCGCTCCGCGTTGTCGCCGATTGTCGCGTTCGCGGCCGTCGCGTGGTACGCAAGCAGATCCGTGAGCACCGTATTCTGCGCGCGCAGATGCTGGTAGACGGAGTAAGAGAGACCGGTCGTCGCAAGCCGCCTCAGCGATGCGGCGTGAGGCACGTCGAGCCGATCGAAGAGCAGTTGCTTGCCGACGGAGAAGATCGTGGTATTCGCACCGATCGCCAGTGCCAGCGACGACGCCGCCACGATTGTGAAGCCGCGGCTCCTGCGGAGCACGCGTCCCGCGAACAGCACATCGGCCCAGATTCCCAGCATGGAAGCAGACTCTACCGCAAGTGAGATTACTCCAACCTATTCCCAGAGACCTGTCCGGGTCGCATGTGCGTCAGGCTTTGTTACAGGCTCTTCAGTAGGTCCCGGCCAATGGTGCCCTCGAATTGCGCGTCACGGTGTCTTTCGGTCCCGGAAGCTTGCTCACAACTGGATCCACCGCCAGTTCGATTCCAAGCGTCGATAGCCCTCGTCGCCGGTCGTGCGCAACTGGGAAGTTCACTTCGCAGACATGCTCGATAGTGCGTTTGATGACGAGTACTCCGGCGGTGCAGATTGGCCACAGGCCAACGTCCTGCACTTTCGAACCTCATCATCCGACCGAGTACTGATGCCGGATATGATCGTGCTGGCGAATCACGGCCGTGAATCGATCGCCTTCCTCACCGTCAAATCCGCGGATCTCTTCCTGGTGTTCGATCTCGCCGCGGGCAGTACGATAGAACTTCTCGCGCCCCCTCAAGCACGACTGAGCGATCTGAGTTGGATCAACGTGGAGAGGCAATGGTCAAGTGGCGAGAAGGTACCGGCCGTCGGCGTAAACTTTATGTTGCCCAAGCACCTCAGACGGCAGTTTAAGTACGTCGCGGATATCTTCGACGACCGAACGGAGCTTCGTGAGGTGCAGCAGGGTGCCAAGGTCTATCACTGATGCGCCGCGTGTGATGCGCCACATGCTAACCGGCACTTGCGGTAGCGAGCGCGTTGACGATGAACCACGACCAGGATTATCACGGGTTCATCCTCATTCTTGCCATTGTTGCGGGGTTAGGTCGCGAAATAGACGCGCTCAATTACAGCGGCTTGACGATCCTTCGCGCCGGGGCGGATCCCCTCCCTGCCTGCAAGGAATAACGCCACGCGGCGTGGCTCGGTGCACGTTCACCGAGCCAATGAGATCGGCTATCATGCCCGGCCATGCGATACCTGTTTGCCGGCGTCGCGCTCCTTCTCTCCTTCTCCCAACCGCAGCAGTTCGGCGCGCAGCGTCCCGCGCAGCCGCGAGATATCGCCGCCGAGAGGAAAGGCACCGCCGTCATGCGGGGCCGCGTTGTCGCCGCCGATACCGGCCGCCCCTTGCGCCGCGCGCGCATCAGCCTGTCGTCGCCTGAGCTGGGCCAGGCGGGCACCCGGACCACCAGCACCGACCAGGCCGGCAGGTTCGAGATCGCTGATCTGATTGCCGCGCGTTATCGCGTCTCGGTGACGCGCAGCGGCTATCTGCCGCTCGAGTACGGCCAGCGCCGGCCCGGCGAGCAGGGCCGGCCGGTGCAGGTTACCGACGGCGGCACGGTGGAGCGGATCGATTTCGCCTTGCCGCGGATGAGCGTGATCACCGGCCGGATAACCGATGAAACCGGCGAGCCGATGGAAGGCGTCACGGTCATCGCCTCGCGCTCCATGTATTTCGAAGGGCAGCGGCGCTACGTTCCGATCACCACCGCGACGACCGACGACGAAGGTGAGTACCGGCTGCAGAAACTCGCGCCGGCCAATTACGTGGTGAGCGCGCTCACCCGTGAGACGTGGACGGTCGTCGAAGCAGGAAAGCCGACCGTCTTCGGCTACGCGCCGACGTTCTTCCCCGGACAGACCAGCCCGGCCGAAGCGCGCCGGGTCGTGGTTGGACTCGGACAGCAGGTTGGCGGCATCGATCTCTCGTTGATCCCCGGCCGCGCCGCCAAGGTGTCAGGCACCGCGTTCGACTCGAAGCGCCGTCCGTTCTCGCGCGTGAGCCTCGGCGACGAGATCCGCGGCGTCGGCTTCGCGTCCTTTCGCGGCGGCCCCAGCGCGACCGTCTCGCCCGACGGCAGTTTCACCATCAACAACGTGACGCCCGGCGAATACCGGTTGAACGCATCGCGGCAGCCCGGCGATCCCACGGGCGATCCGGAGGTCGCCGAGATGATGATTGTCGTCGACGGTACGGACCTCGAAAACCTGGCGCTGACCGGGTCGGTCGGCGGCACTGTCAGCGGGCGCGTGATCGCCGAAGGCGGTACGCCGAAATGGTCGGCGGTGCGCGTGGACGTTCGCCAGCCGCTGCGCAATCAGGCCAGCCCGAATGTGCTTGGCGCGTTCCGCAACGCGGGTACCTCTCCGGTCAAGGAAGACGGCACGTTCCTGGTCGAGCACGTCTTCGAGCACGCGCGGTTCTCGGTGACACTGCCCGACGGCTGGATGTTGAAATCGGTCACGCAAGGCGGCAAGGACATCAGCGATGTCGAGATTCCACTCCGGTCGGGCGACGAACTGCGCGACGTGGAGATCGCAATCACCGATCGCGTGACCAGCGTCGGCGGTCAGCTCACCGACGCCCAGAACCAGCCGGTGCACGACGCGACCGTCGTCGTATTTGCCTCCGACAGCGCGAAATGGTTCGAAGGCAGTCGCAGCGTGAAAGCGGCGCGCCCCGATCAACAGGGGCAATGGCGCCTGAAGGCGATGCCGCCGGGCGAGTATCTCGCCGTCGCCCTGGAATATGTCGAGGACGGCAGCTGGAACGATCCCGAGTACCTGGAGTCGCTGCGGCGTTACGGGACGAAGATCACCCTGACCGAAGCCGGCAGCGAAACGGTCTCGCTGAAAATCACAACACCCCGGTAACGCCCGCCGGCAACAGCGGCAGACCAACGCTTCGGCGGTTGAACTCAGCGCCGCGCCTGCACCTGCCGGAACTCAAAACAACACTGCGGCCGCCCTTCGCGTTGGCAGCACTCTCGGACCGGACCGCCGACGATGGTCGCGACAGTGGTTTCCAGTGCGAGGCAGACGCCGCGATGTTTCCCGGTCAGCGCCGCCAGGGGGCAGCCGACCCCGCGGATCGCGAGCTCGCCATTGGCGTCCAAATGAGTCGTCGCGCCGAGATGCTCGTTCAATAGCTCGCTTGCCGCGGCGGCGCGCGCCTTGAGCGGCCCTCCCGCAGTTCTTCCGCGCGTCAACTCGATCGCGAGGCGTTTGCCGGCCTCGCGCAGCAAGGTTTCGACCTGGCGTGGCGGCAGCGAGTCGGCGAACACGTCGACCAGATGCGTCAACAGTGGGATGTACGCTTTCGACAGGAGCTGCTCGATTCCCGGCGCCAACTCGAACACCCGCGACGGACGCGTCGTCCCGGGACGTTTGCCGACGCGGCTCACGACACCGTCGCGTTCCATCGCGG
>JBKPSE010000172.1:0-6401 GCA_046765855.1 Acidobacteriota bacterium
GGATTGATGAGCGGCGAGTCGCCCGAACAGGCTGTGCGCCTCGGTTGGGCGCATGGCGCACTGCTGACGACGTTCCCCGGCGATACGACGATGGCGACGCTGGCCGACGTGCGCGCGTTCGCCAGGGGCGGCTCGGCGCGAATTCAGCGCTAGCATTCCTGCGCCGGCCGTTCAAGCCTGCAGCTCTACCTCGTTTTATTTTCCAGTTGACTCCCATAATCACTTTAGGGGACACTCTTGCCCTAAGGTGGTTATGGGAGCAGACGCGAAGACCTCCGCCGACCTCCTGCAGGGCACGCTCGAGGTGCTGATTCTGAGGACGCTCGCCACCGGCGAAAAACACGGCTACGAAATCGCCGAGTGGATTCATGTCGCGTCCGCGCAGGCGCTGTCGGTGGAAGAGGGAGCCTTGTATCCCGCCTTGCACCGGCTGGAGCTGCGCGGACTGCTCGCGGCGGAATGGGATTTGTCCGCGAACAACCGTCGAGCCAAGTACTATCGGCTCACGGCGAGCGGGCGAAAGCGGCTGAAGGACACGACCGAGTCATGGCGCCGCACCAGTGCGGCGATCAACCGAGTGCTGGAAGCGACCTGATCGGAGGAGGCCATGTCCGAGTGGCTGACCAGCCTGCGTCTCCGCCTGCGGAGCCTGCTGCGGCGACGGCAGCTCGAGCGCGATCTGCAGGACGAACTCGCGTTTCACCTCGCGATGCGGGAGGAGCAGCTGCGAGCGTCCGGCGCGAGTGACGCTCGGCAGCGCGCGCGTCGGCGATTCGGCAACGTGACGATCATTCGGGAAGAGCTGCGCGAGCGCTGGGCGTTCGCTCCTCGTGCGAGCAGCGTGATTCAGGATCTGAGCTACGCCGCGCGCACCTTCCGGCACAGCCCGGGCTTTGCCGTCGTCGTCGTCCTGACGCTCGGCCTCGGCCTTGGCGCGAACACGGCGTTCTTCAGCGTCGTCAACGCCGCGCTGCTTCGCCCGCTTGGCTATGCCGACGAACATCGGCTCGTTGCCGTGCACGAGGCGTTTCCGGACTCGCATATCGAGCGCTGGCCGTTTTCGGCGTTGGATTTCGAGGACTTGCAACGCCATCAGGATGCGTTCGAGGGCGTTGCTGCATATCGCGCCACTTCGTTCGAGCTCTCCGGTGAAGCGCCCGATCGCGTGCAGGGGGCCAAGGTCTCCGCCAGTCTCTTCAGAACGCTCGGCGTGAATTCCGTGATCGGCCGAACGTTCGACCCGGCAGAGGATCGGCCCGGAGTTCACGTCGCCATCCTGAGCTGGGGACTCTGGCAGCGGCGGTACGGTGCAGACCCGGCGATCGTGGGCCGGAGCATCCGCCTCGATCGCGAGCCGTACACCATCATCGGCGTGATGCCAAAGACCTTCGGCTTTCCGTTCCGCGGGCCTCAAGCCAACAATGAGCCTGCAGACGTGTGGGTCCCGATCGCCTTCACCGATCGTGAGCGAGTCGAACGTGGAAGTAATTTCACCAACAGTGTCGTCGCACGGCTGAAGCGGGGCGTGTCGCTCGATATGGCGCGCGCGCAGCTCGATGTGCTCGCCGTTCGGATTGCCGGCAACTATCCCGCAGCGGTACGGAATGCCGGCTTCACGCCGCACCTCTCTGCGCTGCCGCTTCGGGAGGAGATCTCAGGACGCTCGAGATTTCCTCTGCTCATGCTGCTCGCCGCCGGAGGCGTCGTCGTGCTGGTCGCCTGCGCCAGCGTTGCAAACCTGATGTTGAGTCGGGCGGCCGGCCGGAGGCGCGAGTTTGCGGTGCGCACGGCGCTGGGCGCTCGGCGTGGTCGGCTCACCCAGCTTCTGCTCTGTGAAGCGTTGCTGCTTTCGGCCGCCGGAGGTGCGCTCGGCGTCGCGCTGGCGTACTGGAGTGTCACAGCGGTTCCCGCGGTTCTCACCAGGTCGATTCCCGGCAGCGGCGACGTTCCACTGGATGTCCGTGTCCTCGCGTTTGCGGCGATGACCTGTTTGGCCACGAGCTTCATCTTCGCGGTCCTTCCGGCGGGCACGATCGACCGCCGCAGTCCGGGGGACGCGCTGCGTGAAGACACCTCCAGAACAACCGTCGGCCGGCGCGGGCTGCGGATGCGGCAAGGGTCCGTCATCTCGGCTGTCGCCCTCGCGTTCGTGCTGCTCGTGGGCGCAAGTCTTCTCGTCCGCAGTTTGTCGGCGCTTCTGGCCACTGATCTCGGGTTTCGCGAGGCGCAGGTGGTCACGGCCTCGATGACACTGCCGCAGACGGCCTACGCTACTCCGGCTCGCGTGCGCGGTTTCCACGAGGCGCTGCTCAGCGCTCTGTCAACGGCGCCTGAGGTGCGCTCGGCGTCGCTGTCGTCGGACTTCCCGTTGACGTCTTCAGACGTTCGCCGGTTCGAGCCGGAAGGCTCGGCGGCCGCCGGCCGCATGACGCCCATGACAAAGCGCACGTGGGTGCGTGGCCCGTACTTCGAGACGTTCGGTATGACGGTTCGCCAGGGGCGGTTCTTCAGCGGCGAGGAGCACGTGGAGGACCGACGAGTCGTCATCGTGAACGAGACCCTCGCCCGTCGCTTCTGGCCTGGTCAGGATGCGGTCGGCAAACGCCTCAAATGGGGGACCGCGCAGAGCCAGTATCCATGGTTGACCGTCGTCGGTGTTGTCAGCGACGTGGCGGATGGGCCGATCGGCGAAGAGCCGGACGTGCACGCGTACGAACCCGCGCGGCAGGTTCCCGATTTTTTTCTGGGACGGACGGTCAACGTCGCAGTCAGCGCCGGAGGAAACACCCGCGCCTTACCGATGCGCATTCGGGAAGAGATTCGCAGACTGGATCCGCAGCTGCCGATCGAAAGCCTCGAGCTGATGAAGCAGCGCGTGAATGACGCATTCGCGCCTCAACGCTTCAGCACGCGGCTCATCGGAGCATTCGCCGCCATCGCCTTGCTGCTCGCCTCGGTTGGCCTCTACGGGCTTCTCGCCTTCTGGGTCGCTCAGCAGCGACAGGAGATCGCCGTCCGGATCGCATTGGGCGCGGAACCGCGCGCGGTGGTCCGCATGGTCGTCGGTCATGGCGCACGGCCGGCGATTATTGGCGCTGCTATCGGACTTGTCGGTTCTCTGCTACTTACCCGTTTCCTGACATCGTTCCTCTATCAGACGGAACCGTACGACCGTCTCACGTTTGCCGCAGTGCCGGCGGTTCTGATGATGGTCGTATTGATCGCCTGTGCTCTTCCGGCATGGCGAGCCACACGTTTCGATCCGATGACGGCGCTCCGCGCGGAGTAGCTGACCCGACTTCGCCGATGCGCGGCACCAATGGTGTTTGTTTCTCAGGAGGTCTGACATGCGTCGACTGACAACTTGCACGATCGCCGCACTCGTCCTGTGTGTCCCGAGGCCGAACCCGGTGACCGCCGCGCAGCAACCAGCATCCGCGTCAGCGCAGCAAATCGATCTCGCCGCGCAACTGGCGGCGAAGAAGCTGAGGCCGGTGAATCGCACCGTCACCGCTCTTCAAGGAAGCCCCGGCGGCGTGCACGTGACGGAACAGGAGGGACCCGGCGTCGTCTGGATCGAAGGCACTGACTTCGCTGAAGGGACGCTCCAGTTGGAGGTCCGCGGGCGCGACCTTCCACAGCGAAGCTTCGTCGGCATCGCCTTTCACCGGAAAGACGACAACACCTACGAGGCGGTGTATCTACGGCCGTTCAACTTCCGAAATCCCGATCCCGTTCGGCGGCAGAACGCCGTCCAGTACATCGCGGTCCCGGAGTATGACTGGCCCCGCCTCCGGCAGGAATTTCCTGGCGAGTTCGAGAATCCCGTTGACGAGTCGCTGGTGCCTACTGACTGGGTGCGGCTCCAGGTCGTCGTGAAAGGCCGTACCGTCCAGATCTACGCCGGAGCGGCCAAGTCACCCACACTCGAAGTGCGCAAGCTCGGGTCGCTCGATCGAGGCTTGATTGGTTTGTGGGTGGGCAATAACAGCGATGGCGACTTCGCCAACCTCCGTGTCATGCCGAAATGAGCGATGGAGGGAACGCGCACATGCGCTCCTCGTCTTGTGGAGTTGTGGAGTTGCGGAGTTGCGGAGTTGGAGTGGAATTGTGGAGTTGAAGACATTCAGCGAAAGATCCCCTTCAGCTTCCGGCCCAGGCCTGAAAAGAAACCCTGTACCGCGCGCTTGATCTGCTGCTTCACCGAGCCTTTGTGGACAGGACACAGGCGCGACGGAATCTCGTCGCCTTCTTTGAAGTATTCGGTGTAGACCGGACAGCCTTCCACCGGCTTCAAATAGGACACGTTGCACAGTTGCTCTTCCCGCAAGCCTGAGGGAGGCGTGAACTCGCGCGCGCCGCGCTTGCGCGCTGCGGCGCGAATGAAGTCGCTCCAGATCGGCAGGGCGTAGCGGGCGCCGTAGCCCTCGCGGCCGATGGTCGCGGGCTGATCTTCGCCGACCCACACGCCGACGACGGTGGACGACGTGAAGCCGACGAACCAGGCGTCCTTGAAATCGTTGGTCGTGCCGGTTTTCCCGCCGACCGGGAACCGGACGCCGTAGTTCGTGCGCGCCGGAGAGCCGGTGCCGCGATCGATCACGTCCTCGAGCATCGACACCATCTGGTATGCGACTTCGGGAGAGATCACCCGCTCCTGCTGCGGCGGATTGTCCAGGGCGACGCCGCCGTCGGCGTCGATGACGCGCGTCAGCGCGCGCGGCCGCACCGCGTAGCCGCTGTTGGGGAACATCGCGAACGCGGCGGTCAGATCGAGCGGTGTGACGAGGCCCGTTCCCAGCGAGAGCGACGGCACGTCGGGAAGATCCCGCAGGCCGACGTCGGACGCGAGCCGTAGCACCGGACGCGATCCAATCCGCTGCTGCAGCAGCGCCGCGGCGCGATTGTTCGACTCGAGCAGCGCGGCGCGCAGGGTCAGCTCTTCGGTGTCTTCCCCAGATGCGTTTCTGGGCGCCCACTCTTCAGGACCCTGTGGGGCGATCGAGGTCAGTCCTTTGAGCACGCTCACCGGGGAGTAGCCCTTCGACAGCGCCGCCGCATAGAGAAACGGTTTGAACGCCGATCCGGGCTGGCGCCGGCTGCGCCACGCGCGGTTGAACTGCGATTCACGAAAGTCGCGGCCGCCGACGAGCGCCAGGACGTCGCCGGTGGCTGGATCGAGCGCCACCAGCGCAGCCTGAAGATCCCGGTTGCCGAACCGCCGCAGCCCGTTTTCTACGGCGCGTTCGGCCGCTTCCTGCAGCTCGGGGACGAACGTCGTGCGCACCTGCCAGTCGGGGGGATGGTCGCCGCCGAAACGATCGCGGAACTGCTGCCGCAGGAATTCCTTGGCGTAGCCGGCCTGCGCCTCCGTCGCGCCAGGATACGGGCGGATCCGCGGACGCGTCTGCGCCGCGGCGCGCTCCTGCGCCTGATTGATGAAGCCTTCCTCGCGCATCCGCTGCAGCACGATGCGGCTGCGATCGAGTGCGCCGTCATAATTCGACCACGGCGACAGCGCCGACGGCGCGCGGATCAGTCCGGCAATCATCGCTGCTTCCGGCAGCGTCAGATTGCCGGCCGATTTGCCAAACAGATTGCGCGACATGGTTTCCACGCCATAGACGCCGCCGCTCAAGTAGACGCGATTGAGATAGAGCTCGAGAATCTGCTTCTTCGACAGCTCCTGTTCGAGCAGCAGCGCTATCAGCGCTTCCTGCGCCTTGCGCGCCGGCGTGCGCTTGTTCGACAGGAACAGCGTCCGCGCCAGCTGCTGCGTCAGCGTGCTGCCGCCTTCCAGCCGTCCTCCGCGCGCGTCGCGATAGAGGGCGCGCCCGACGCCGATCGGGTCGATGCCGATGTGGTGGTAGAACCGGTGATCCTCGACCGCGATCACGGCGTTGCGCAGGTCCGATGCGATCTGATCGAGCGAAACGTCGCGCCGCTGTTCGTCCATGCGGAACCAGGCGCGGCCGTCCGCGGCATAGAACCAGGTATCGCCCACGCCGCGGCGCAGCTTGTAGACCGCCCACCCCTGCCGCATCGACCACAGCACCACGATGGCGGTGACGGCGACCAGGCAGGCGAACAGAGCCGCAGCGATGCGATCGCGCGCGGTCCTAGAGATCACGACGGAAATGCAGGACGAGCGACAGCACGAGGTAATAGACGGGAAACGCGAGCGAACCGATCGCCAGCCAGGATGGCGGCGACGGCCACAGCCAGATGATCGCGCCGATCGCCAGCGTCCAGAGCGCGCCCAGCGCGAGCGTGGTCGTCCTGAGCGTCGGCGTCCGCGACGGATAGACGTAGCCGATCCGGACGAAAACGAGGGCGCTGAGCGCGAGCAGCACCAGCGCGTTGTAGAGCGGCGGGACGCGGAAGAGCATCAAATACAAGAC
>JBKPSE010000173.1:0-5568 GCA_046765855.1 Acidobacteriota bacterium
TCTTTATCTTATGTTGATTCTGGCGTCGATGATGGAGTGACGCGCGCCCGGCGCCGCAACCCGAAAGCGGATGCGCGAGCCATCGTGGATCCCGGGGGGAATGCGCAGGCGTACGGCCTGACGCGACGGCAGATCGCCGACGCCGCCGCAGGCGGCGCACCACTCGCTCCACACTTCCCCGCGGCCGCCGCAGCTCGCGCAGGTACGGCGCAGCGGCACCTCGAGGCGCACGACGGCGCCCCAGAACGCCTCCTGCGGCGTGACGACGATGTCGGGACCGGCGTCAGCGCGCGGCGCCTCGCCGAAGAACGACTGCCGCATGCGATCGAGCACCGTCAGCACGGAGGGAAAATCGACGTGCACCTCGTCGGCGAGACAGTCGGCGACACCCGTCGTCAGATCGTCGCCGGAGATATCGGGATGATACCGGCGCGTGAGCTGGCGATGGGCGCGCTTGATCTCGTCTGCGCCCGCATCGCGGGAAACGCCGAGGACGTCGTAGTAGTCGCGCACGCTGGATTCACGTTACCATGCCCGCCAATGGCTGACATCAAAGAATGTCCGCTTTGCGGCGAAACCATGCGGCTGAAATTCCGCGAGTTGACCGACACGGTGCCGGGCACCGGACAGACCTCGACACGGCAGGTGCGCGAGTGGGTGTGTCCCGAATGCGACTACTGGGAGGAGGCCGAAAGCGGCGAAGGGGGAACCTAGCGGGCGCCGAGCGTCAGGAGCATTTCCTTTCGCACCGCATCATCAAAGTCCTCGAACTTGAGCGCGGTCTCGCACTCGTCGCACAGCACTTCGATCACGGCCGGGCGGCCCTCATCGTTCACTTCCACGCGCGCGTCATCGAGCCGGACGACGTGCATCTGCAGAGTCTTCACCAGGAAGTTGTGGTTGTTGCCACAACTCGGACAGGTCAACGGCATGGCTGAAATTGTATGGAATGGATCGGGCAGAACGCAATGAAGATCGAAGAATTCCGCCGTCTATTCTTCTTCTTCCTCGACGTCGAATTCGGACGGGTCGCCGAGGCGAAGAATCTGCCCCGATGTGTGCCCTGCGAGAATGCAGTGCGGTCCCTTGGCCTCGAGTGAAACGACGGCCACATCCCACGGGCGGGCGCGATACGCAGCCGCGACACAGCCGCACGGCAACCCTTCGAGCGCCTCGAGCTCGAAAATGGTGCCTGTCGGCCTGACGGAGCTGATAGACGCCGTTGCTGGTGTCGCCATTGCCACTTCCTCCCGTCCGCCCGCCGCCCGGTGCGGCTGACGTCCGCCAGTCCCTTTTGCAATCCCGGGACCAGCTATTGCGTTAGACAGGGTATCGGTGGCTTTGGTTCCCTGCTGCAGGGAAGCCCCGGAAAATCAGCCAGTTCCGAGACCACGCGCACCCTGTTCAGGCCGGCATGCGAACTGCCCCCTCGAGGGGACAGTTGCACACGGTGGCAACGGCCGGCGCGGCCATAACCCGCGAAGTCGCTCTGGAATGATGGCTTACGGGATTGTTAGCGATCATGTGCCGCACCGCCACACCGCAAACAAGAAGGTTATTCGCGGTCAATTCTGTCGGCCGGTGACGGGCAGTCCGGGAAAGATCATTCCCGCCGCGCGTACGTAGAGCGGCAGATTCTGTTCGTCACCCGTCACAAGGATGGAGCCGTCGCGCCGCCGCTCGACTCGCGGGATAGTGCCGCGCACGACGTATGACGAATCGGTGATCTCGAATAACGAGAACGGTACGTCGTGGAGAACGTCGCTTCCCTCTGGTGCCGCGATCGCGAGTTCATGCACATCGCGGGGCTCGGCTGGCACCGCAATTCGGGCAACGGGCGCGGAATCGACCAGCGGCGCAAATCGATCCGTGCCGGCCGGGCGCTCGCGAATCCTCGGCGGCATCTCCTCAACGTCAACGCGTGCACGACAGATGTCGAATGAATACTCACGTCCGGACTGGGACGTCCACGCCACCCGGCCGCCTGGCTCGGCGGCCGCGCGCGCGAACATCGAGCGCAAAGATTCCGGCAACACCTCGCCCAGACCGCCGGGTCCGAGCTTGAACAGGCCGTCCTTGAGAACGGTGCCGAGGTACAAGCGATCGCGCGCTCGTGTCAGCGCAACATACAAGAGGCGTTTGCTCTCTTCACGCTCTCGAAAGCGTTCTTGCTCATCCATCTCGGACACGAACGGACCGACGGATACGTCGTCGGTCGACACTCGCACGGGTTTGGGCAGCCCGCTCGCGCCTTTCGCCAGGTTGACGACGAACACGACAGGAAACTCGAGTCCCTTGGATGCGTGCACCGTCATCAGATTGACGGCGTCGAGCGCCTCGAGCACGGCGTTCGACTCGTCGCCCGCGGTGAGCGAATCGAGGTGATCGGCGATACGGGGCAGCGTCGCGTAGCCGCGGTTCTGAATGCGGCGGATGAGACCGCGCATCTTCTTGACGTTCTCCCACGCCTGGTCGAGTCGTCCGCCGCGCAGCTCATAGGCGTAGGCGGTGTCGTGAAGCAGCCCTTCGATCAGATCTGCGGGGGGAATCCTGTCGACGAGATCGAGCCAGCCGCGCACGTGATGACGTAGTTGGTCCAGCGCCCGAGCATCCTCGTCGGGCAGCGCCGCAAACGCAGCCGGACGCTCCACGTCCACGATTGCGGCGGCGATTGCGGGCGCGAGCATCGCCAGCGCGGCGTCCGATACGCGCACGAAGCGCGAGCGCAGAAACGCAGCCGCGCGCAGATCCGACGATGGGTTCGCCAGGAATCTGATCAGCGACGAAAGGTCCTTGATCTCGTCTGCGTCGAAGAAGCCGAGGCCCTTGTAGACGTAAGTGGGAATGCCTCGCATCTCGAGCGCCGCTTCGAACTCGCGATGGCTCGCGCGCGAGCGGAAGAGTATGGCGATGTCCCCCGGCTTCGCCGCGCGCGCGAGGCCGGTCTGTTTGTCGCGAACCGTGCCGGTCGCCAGCAGTCGCGAGACTTCGCATGCGACAGCAGTCGCGCACGCCTCGGCATCGGGTCCAGTGACCACACCCAGCACGGGTTCGTATCCCGGGTTCTCCACCGGGAAACGATCTTCCTCGTCGTATTTGAAATCGTCGGCACGCCGCGCGCTTCCGCCGATGTCCGAGAAAAGATCGTTGACGAACGCCAGCAGCTGCGGCACGGCTCTGAAGCTCCGCGCAATCGTCCGCCGTCCGCTCGTGCCCGGCCGTAATGACGAGATGAAGTGTCCTGCCTCCTGCAAGACGGCGACCTCGGCGTCACGAAACCGATAGATCGACTGCTTGCGGTCGCCAACGATGAAGATTGACGGCTGCGCGACGAGGCCAATCCCTTCGCCCCACGCTTTTACCAGGAGCGAGATCAACTCCCACTGTTTGCGGCTCGTGTCCTGAAACTCGTCGACGAGGACATGGTGATAGCGCCCTTCGAGCCGGAAGCGGCTCTGCGAGAACTCGTCCATGCGGCTGAGCAGCTCGACCGCGCGCTGCAGGACGTCCGAGAAGTCGAGCAGCGACCGCTCGTTCAGTGCGGTGCGATAGTGCGCGAGCGCAATCGCGAACATGCTGCGGATGCCGCGTGCGAGCACGACATTCAGATCGCGGCTGAATCCGCGGACCAGATTCTGAATCTGCGGTCCGAGCCGCTGGACCTCGGCCCGATGGCGCTTCCCTGCTTCGGGCGACGGATAGTCTTCGCTCGTGTAGGGGTGCAGCCGTCCGGTGCCGCGCGGCTCACCATCGCCGGTGAGGAAGTGCGCGGCGACGCGGTTCATCAGTCCCCGCACGGCGGCGTTTCCGGCATTGCGGAAGGCGTCGAGGTTGGCGAGATCCCGTGCCAGCAGCTGAAAACGCGGATGATGCACCGGGCCGTCGGCCAGCAACCGCGCCAATCCGCATTGAGCGCCAGACAGCGCGTCCTCGAGCGCGACAACCGCGTGACGGCACACGGCGTCGGCATCAAGACCCGATGGCCCTCGCTCGAGGAACCGATCCAGCACTTCCCACGCAACGAGCCGGCGCTGCAGCAGGTAGGCGAGGCCTTCTCTCGTTCGCGTCAGACCGAGCTGCGCGAGCACCAGAGCGATGTCGGGCTCCCGCTTGGCGCGTGCGATGAAGGTTGCCAGCGACTTGTCGAGCGACTGATCGACGAGGCGCGGAACCTCGGTCTCGTCGGCCATGCCGAACCCTGGGTCCAGGTCGGCTTCGAGTGGAAACTCGCGCAGCAGCGACAGACAAAACGCGTCGATCGTGCTGATCTGGATATCGGCGAGGCGGTCGCGGATCGCCGCCCAGCGGCCGCGATCGAACCTCGACTGCTCGGCGGCACGGCGCAGCTCGCGGATGATCCGCTCGCGCATCTCCGCCGCGGCCTTGCGCGTGAACGTGATGGCCAGGATGTTCGCGGGATCGACGCCGCGCGCCAGCAGGTTCACGTATCTCGCGACCAGCACGCTGGTCTTTCCGGTTCCCGCCGACGCTTCGAGCACGACATTGTTCACCGGGTCGCTGGCGAAGTCGCGAGCGGCGGTATCCGGATCGAGCACGACCGCCTCGGCGCGTTCCGCGTACGGCCCGAACAGCGACATCTGATCCCCCATCAGATGTCGTCCCCCACGTAATCCTTGCGGCAGACGCCGGGATACGCACACCAGTTGCAGAGGAATGGCTCTTCCGGCTGCACGGGAAACTCGCCGCGCTCGACGGCGTCCACGACCGCGAGCAGGCGCGCCTGGCCGTCCGCGACTGCCTTGTCCAGCTGCGCCAGTTCGCTGAACGCGTTCTTCTCCTTGAACGCGATGTATCCGGCACGCGTCAGTTTCCAGCTGCGGCCGTGGCGTCCGGCGAGCGCCTGTTCTGCGCATGCACCGTAGATTGGCAGCTGCAGCGCACGTTTGCGGTCGGGCGAGCGTCCGATCTTGTAATCGACGATCCGGAAGGTCCCGTCCTGCAGCAGGTCGATGCGATCGGCCTTCGATCGCAGCGTCACCGACCGTACGGTCCCGTCGCGATCGGAAAACGCAAAGGCGCCTTCCAGTTCATGTTCGAGGAGGCGCTCGACGACGCCGACGCGATCCTCGATCTCGAACGCGAAGGCCCGCTCGCCGAGTCCGGCTGCGGCCGCGGAGCCGAGGAGCAGCGTCCGTTCGAGCGCGCGATCTCCTTCCGGGAGTCGTGCAAGATGCCGCTCCGCGATTTCGTCGAACAGCGTCGTGGCCTCGCTGACGTTCTCGACGTCGATCGCGCCGCCGCCGCGATGCTGCCATTCGGTGAAGAAGCTCTCGAACACTTCGTGGACCAGCTGACCGCGCTCCTGCGGCGTCATCCACGCCTGCTCGTCGCGCTCCTCGGGAAGCTTCAGGATCGTGGCGGCAAAATACTTGAACGGACACTCGAGATATCGCTCGAGCCGGCTGACGGCGTAGGCCGCCGGAGCGCGCGGACCGGTGACGCCGCGATATGCCGGCGTATCGCAGGTGCGCGACGTGCGGAGCGCGAGCCATTCGGCGGAATTGCCGTCGAGCGCGTCGGCAACGAGCGGCGTGGTGGCGATTGCCT
>JBKPSE010000174.1:0-3488 GCA_046765855.1 Acidobacteriota bacterium
ATCCTGACGTTTGCCGCGGACGCTGGAGCAGGCGGCGGGCGCGGCGGCGGGGGCGGCCCCGCGCAAGGTCCGCCGCCGGTCGGTTCGCCCGTGCCTGGAGGCGGCGGCGGTTTCGGCGGCGGTCTGTTCTCGGGAACCGTCGGCAGCGTCACGCCAAGCGCGGATTCGGTAACCCTGCGCGAGCATCACACCTTCGCCGAGCTGCCGGACGGCAATTACAAGCCGCGGCTCGACGACCCGCGCGCCGGGTATGGCGGTCTTCAATACGTCGACTACGCGGCCCCGCTCGGCACGCCGATGGTGCAGCGCTACGTTCGCCGGCACCGGCTCGAGAAGGTGGACCCTTCGGCCCGCGTCAGCGAGGCGAAAAAGCCGATCACCTACTACGTCGATCGCGGCACGCCCGAACCGATCCGCAAGGCGCTGCTCGAAGGCGCTGCGTGGTGGAACCAGGCATTCGAGGCAGCCGGCTATCGGAATGCGTTCAAGGTCGAGCTCCTGCCGGAAGGCGCCGACCCGATGGACATCCGCTACAACATGATCAACTGGGTCCATCGCTCCACTCGCGGCTGGAGCTCCGGCGCCACGATTGCCGACCCGCGCACCGGCGAGATCATCAAGGCCACCGTCACTCTGGGATCCCTCCGCGATCGTCAGGACTATCTGATCTTCGAAGGACTGCTCTCGCCCTACAAGAACGGCACCGAGAATCCCGAGACGCTCACCAGAACCGCTCTCGCCCGCATCCGCCAGCTCGCCGCGCATGAAGTCGGCCATACGCTCGGACTCGGTCATCAGTACTACAACAGCAGCAAGGGGCGGATCTCGGTGATGGATTACCCCCATCCGCTGGAAAAGGTGAACGGAGACGGAACGATCGATCTCTCCGAAGCGTACGCGGTGGGCATCGGCGAGTGGGACAAGGTCGCCATTGCCTACGGCTACCAGGATTTTCCGCGCGGCACCGACGAAGCGGCGGCGCTGCGGAAGATTCTCGACGACGCCTGGAAGCAGGATCTCGTCTACATGACCAATCAGGACACCGACGCGACGCCGAAATCCGATCAGTGGAACAACGGCGGCGGACTCGACATGGCCGCGGAGCTGACGCGGATCATGAAGGTGCGCCGCGCCGCCCTCGATCGGTTCGACGAGACGGTGATCAAGAAGGACGCGCCGATGGCGACGATGGAAGAGGCGCTGGTTCCGCTGTACATGTATCACCGCTACGCGGTTGAAGCGGCGGCGTCGGCGGTCGGCGGTCAGGATTTCATCTACGCATTCCGCGGCGACGGCCGCGTGCCGACCAAATGGGTGCCGGCGGCGCAGCAGAAGGCCGCGCTCGAGGCGCTCGCCGCCACCTTGAAGCCGTCGGAGCTGGCATTGCCGAAAAACGCGCTCGAGAAGATTCCGCCGCGTCCATCGGGCTGGGGCATGCATCGCGAACTGTTCGCGCGCTACACCGGCGATACCTTCGATCCGATCAGTCCGGCCGCGATTGCTGCAGACGTCACCATCGGGTTCCTGCTTCAGCCCGATCGCGCGGCGCGGATGGTGGCGCAGCATGCCCTCGACCCCTCGCTGCCGGGGCTGCACGACGTCCTCACGGCGCTGCACACGGCCACATTCGGCGCAAACGCGTCGACGAGTTACGAGGCGGAGATTCGCCGCGCGACATCGCGTGCGCTGGTCGAGCGGCTCATCTGGCTTGCCGGCGGCGCGCCGATGCCGCAGGTCCGCGCTATCGCCTCGGCGACACTGGCCGGGATCCAGAACACGGCCGCGGCCCGCACCGGCGCTGAGGATGCGGCGGCGCAGCTACTGCTCGCCGGCGACATCAAGCGCTTCCTCGAGCGTCCGATGGAACCAATCCGGACGCCCACCACCTTCGATGCACCGCCCGGCGCTCCGATCGGCGATTACCCGCAAGACTGGCTCGCGCCGCCATCGTGGATAATCAGGTGAGTGGTTTCCTTCAGCAAGATCAGCAAGCAATACGGCAAACAGATCCTGTTCGTCGATGCGTCGTTCCAGCTCAATCCCGGTGAAAAAGTCGGTCTTGTCGGGCCCAACGGGTCCGGCAAGACGACGCTCTTCCGGATGATCGTCGGCGAGGAAGCGCCAGACGACGGGGACGTTTCGGTCCCGAAGAAGCTCAGCGTCGGTTACTTCAAGCAGGACGTGGAAGAGATGACCGGGCGATCGGTGCTCGATGAGACGATTGCCGGCAGCGGCCGCGTCGGCGCGCTCCACCACGAGCTCGAGGACCTGAATCACGCGATGTCGGACCCGGATCGCGCCGGCGAGATGGACGCCATCCTCGAGCGCTTCGGCAACGTGCAGGAGGAATACGAGCACCTGGGCGGCTACGCGCTGGAAGCGCAGGCGCGTGAAGTGCTGCACGGGCTCGGCTTCGAGGACGACCGCATCGACGGCGACGTCGGCGCGCTCTCCGGCGGCTGGAAGATGCGCGTGGCAATGGCCCGCGTTCTGCTCGGCCGTCCGGATGTCCTGCTGATGGACGAACCTACCAACCATCTCGACATCGAATCGATCATCTGGCTCGAAGAGTTCCTCAAGGCGCTGCCCGGTGCGCTGCTGATGACCTCGCACGACCGCGAGTTCATGAACCGCATCGTGATGCGGATCGCCGAGATCGACGGCGGCGAGATCACGACCTATTCCGGCAACTACGACTTCTACGAGCGTGAGCGCGCGATCCGCGAAGCGAACCGTGAGGCCGCCTACGCGCGGCAGCAGGCGATGCTGGCCAAGGAGCAGCGGTTCATCGAGCGCTTCGCGGCGCACGCGGCGAAGGCGGCGCAGGTGCAGAGCCGGGTCAAGGCACTGGACAAGATCGAGAAGATCGAGCTGCCGAAGAAGCGCCGCGTCGTCAAATTCGATTTCCGCACGCCGCCGCGTTCCGGGGATCAGGTCGCGACACTCGAGCATGTCAGCAAGCGCTACGGGACGCGGGTCGTGCACGACCGAGTCAACCTGAATATCCGCCGCGGCGAGCGCTGGTGCGTGATGGGCAGGAACGGCGCCGGCAAGTCGACGCTGCTGAAGATGATCGCCGGCGCGACGCCGCCGGACTCGGGATCGATCACGCTCGGCGCCAGCCTGAAGATGGGCTACTTCGCGCAGCAGTCGCTCGACGTCCTCGATCCCGACCTGACGATCGAAGAGCAGCTGCAGAAGGACTTCCCCGCCGAGTCGATCGGCGCGCTGCGCAATCTCGCCGGTGCGTTCCAGTTCTCCGGCGACGACACCGACAAGCGCATTCGGATGCTCTCAGGCGGCGAGAAGACGCGCCTCGTCCTGGCGCGCATGCTGTTGAATCCGCCGAATTTCCTGGTGCTCGACGAGCCGACCAACCACCTCGATCTCGCGACCAAGGAAATGCTCATCGAGGCGCTGCACGACTTCGAGGGGACGATGGTCTTCGTGTCGCACGATCGCGAGTTCCTCCGGGGCCTGAGCAACCG
>JBKPSE010000175.1:0-3813 GCA_046765855.1 Acidobacteriota bacterium
GGCAAAGCGATGGTACGCGGAGGCGAGCGGCTGGACTGCGCGATGCGGCGGCACTCGCGAGGGAACCACGAGAACGCTGGTGAGATCGAAGGCGTCGCGCGCAGCGACGGCAGCGGCCATGTGGCCGCAGTGAATCGGATCGAGCGTGCCGCCGAGTATTCCCAGCCTCGTCACTCGCCGGATGTCCGCTCCTGATTCATCGCGCCTGCCTCGTGGCGGTGTGCTTCCAGCTTCTTCCACGCCGCTTCGAGCAGCAGCGGAAGTCCTTCACCGGTCACCGCAGAAACAGGGTAAAGCGGAACACCGGCGCGCTGCAAATGCGCGCGCAGCGTGTCGAGCCGCGACGGATCGTCGAGCGCGTCGATCTTGTTGGCGGCGACGACCACCGGCTTGTCCTGCAGCCGTTCACCGGCCGCGTCACGTCCTGGAAAGAGCGCCAGCTCGCGGGTAATCGTCTCGAAATCGTCGACCGGATCGCGGCCGCTCGCCGACGACACGTCGACGACGTGGACGAGCACGCGCGTGCGTTCGAGATGGCTGAGGAAGCGGTGCCCAAGCCCGAGTCCCTCGTGCGCTCCCTCGATCAGTCCGGGCACGTCCGCGGCGACGAACGAACGATCGCCGGAGAGCGCCACGACGCCAAGGTTCGGCGTCAGCGTGGTGAACGGGTAGTCCGCGATCTTCGGCTTCGCCGCAGAGATGCGCGAGATCAGCGTCGACTTGCCTGCGTTGGGGAAGCCTACGATGCCGACGTCTGCCAGCAGCTTGAGCTGCAGCCGCAGATCCTTTTCCTCACCGGGAAGGCCCGGTTGCGTGCGCCGCGGCGCGCGATTCGTCGCCGTCGCATAGCGGGCGTTCCCCTGGCCGCCGAGACCGCCTTTGGCGATCAGGAGCGGCTCACCCTCGCTGGTCAGATCCGCGATCTGCACCCATTCGCCGTCCCGCTTCTCGAAGACCTGCGTGCCGACAGGAACTTCGAGCGTGATGTCCGCGCCCGAACGGCCGGTACGCAGCGAGCCCTCACCCTGCGAGCCGTTCTTCGCTTCGAAGGTTTTCTGGTAACGGAAATTGAGGAGCGTGTTGAGATTGGCGCGGGCAACGAGAAAGACGCTGCCGCCGTGACCGCCGTCGCCGCCGTCCGGCCCGCCGCGCGGGACGAACTTCTCGCGGCGGAAGCTCATCGCGCCCTTGCCGCCGTGTCCCGCCGCGACGTGGATTTCTACTTCGTCGACAAACATAGTCGGCAGTTAGCAGTTTACAGTTCGCAGACTGCCAGCCGGGACTGTTACTGCTGACGGCCGACTGTTAACTGCTGACTGTGATTGACTGCGAACGACTGCCAGCTGCCAACGGCAACTGCCAACTATTCCAGCGGAAGCACCGAAATCACGCGCCCGCGAGCGCCGTGGTCGGTAAACTTCACGGTCCCGTCGACCTTTGCGAACAGCGTGTCGTCCTTGCCGCGTCCGACGTTCAGGCCGGGACGGAAGCGCATGCCGCGCTGCCGCACCAGGATCGAACCGCCGGTCACGACGTTGCCGTCGAACCGCTTGACGCCGAGGCGCTGCGAGTTGCTGTCGCGTCCGTTCCGTGAACTGCCCTGTCCCTTTTTTGTTGCCATGGCTCTAGACCAGAATGTCTGTGACGCGGACGCGGGTCAGCGTGGTGCGATGTCCCTTGGTCCGGCGCATGCCTTTGCGGCGCTTCTTCTTGAACACGCGAATCTTGGGCCCGCGCGCCTCGCCGTCGACGACGCCGACGACCTTCACGTTGGCGACGAACGGCGCGCCGGCAAGCACTTCACCGCCGTCCTTCTCGAGGAACAGGACGCGATCGATGCTCACTTCCTCGCCCGCCTTGGCGTCGATGCGATCGACCTCGACCACCGCGCCGGGCATGACCTTGACCTGGCGGCCGCCGCTCTGAATGATTGCAAACACCTCTACCGGCTCCTTGATGGGGGAGGCAAAACTCTAGGATACAACAACATCGGGTAATTTGGAAATCGGATGGTCGGGCCTGCGCCGGTTGCCGCCGGCGCTCTAGAAGCACGGGCGAAGCTCGAGATTTCCCGATGTTCCGATTACTTCAGCAGAACCCGGGTGCCGCGGATCTTCTGCGCGCTGAGCGTGCTCAGGAAGGAGGGCATGACCCGGTCCATCAACTCGAAATAGGTCGACAGCGCGGGCACGCTCTGCTGCGAGTTGTAGAGGATCTCCTCGTGGAACGTCTCTGAATAAAGGATGGCGCCGGTGCGTCCGTCGATGAACACGAAGCGCGGCTGCAGGATGAAGCCCTTGCGCTCCATATAGGTCCGCACCGGGATCACGCTGCGCCGGCCGTAGGCGTCGTAGACCTCGCGGCTGGTCATGACGAAGCCGTTGTTCTGGTGCGGCGTGAAGAGCACCGTCCCGGTGACGATCAGCGGCGTCTGGTATTCCTCGCCGAGCTTCTTCCAGTAGGCGACGTCGGCGAAGATCTTGTCGTACTTCGCCAGGTCCTTTTCGTTGCGAATGTTGGCTTCGACGTGCTTGGCGTCCGGCTTCACCTCCGGAGCCGGCTTCGCCATTTCCGCCGCGGGAATCGGCGAGATCGGCGCCACGCCGGTTGACGTCGTGGTGATTGCGGTCGCGTCTTCCTTCGACTCGATCGCGGCGATCTCGGCAAGCGGCAGCACTTCCGCCTCGATCACCCGGAGCGGCGACTTGGAACGCAGCTGGCTGCGGAGCAGCCGCACCGTCTCGAGATTCGCATCGACGTCGTCGCTGCCGCCGGTGATGAAGCCGGCGACGAGCACGCGCTGGAATCCCGTCACGTCCATCTTCGGCTGGATCGGCGTTTCGATTGGAATCTCGTAAAAGCCGGTGCAGCCCGCGAGCGCGAGCGCAGAGGCGATGACGAAACTACTTACCGCTGCGGCGTTTCGTCCGGTCATTGATTTCTTTGAAGAGATCGTAGTTCTGCCGGATCATGATGTTCTTCGGATCCAGCTCCAGGGCCTTTTCGTACGCTTTCTTCGCCTCCTCGAATTTCCCTTCGTGCTCGTAGGCGATCGCGAGGTTGTTCCAGGCGGCGGCGTAGGTCGGATCGAGCTTGACCGCCTGCTGCCAGCGGTACAGCGCCTCGTTCCAGAGATTGTTCTGCGCGACTTTGATCCCGAACTCGACCTGCTGTTTCGATTTGCCGCGGTCCTGGGCGGACGCGTACGCGGGCGCGAAAAGCAGAACCACGACTGAGACGAGAATCAGTCGGCGCATGGTGAGGGCAGCCAATATACCAGTTTTCTCCCTGACATTTGGGAGCAATGGACGTACCACGCGCGGCGTAGGCCCCGGTACCAAATACCTGACCAATTTCGCCCGATTTCGTAATCGGCGACGAGACCCGTAATTTACGCGGCGAGTCCAGGCGGGGACACGCGGGCCTATAATTGAGGACAGAGAGGTCGGACACCTTCGTCGAGAGGAGTGTCCGAATGGACCTTCAGAGCGCCGTCGCCCTCGCCGCGCTGAGCGGGCTCGCCCGGCCCCGTGCCTTCGCCGTCTTCAAGGAACTGCGCGACCAGGGCGCCAGCCCCACGCTGGAAGAGGTCATCGCCTGCGCCGCGCCTGCCGCCAACGCCGAGCGGATCGCCGCCGACGCACGCGCGCAAGCAGACGCGTATATTGCCGCCGCGGCGCGAGAACGCATCACGATCCTTCGCGCAGACGATGAGAGTTATCCGCCCTTGTTGCGAGCGATCGTCGATCCTCCGCCCGTTCTCTGGGTCCGAGGCGTGCCGGCCGCGCTGACGCGGCCAGCCATTGCCATTGT
>JBKPSE010000176.1:0-5634 GCA_046765855.1 Acidobacteriota bacterium
CGATAGATCAGGTACGCGCGGATGATTTCCTCGATGAATCCGCCCAACACCCATCCTGCGCCGATCCATCCGAGAAGCCGAATCGCGCTCATCTCGTGGAACCTGGAGTAATCGGGCGGTTGGTGCAGCCGCTGAAGCAGCGGCTGCACGACGACCCTCTGGAAAGCCAGGATGACGGCTACCGCCGCAAGGCCCCACGCGGCGGCACGAAGCCAGGACGCCGGCCGCCGCAGGCCGAGGTCCTGGACGCTCGACCGCCGCAGCCACAGCGCCAGCAACACGAACGGAAAGGTCAGGATCGCCGAGCTGAAGGTGAACAGCGGCGCGGCAAAGAGGATCGCGACAATTACGAGCTCGACGGCGGCCATCCATTTATTCCGCGCGATGAACAGCGACATGATCCACCCAGCCCTCCATCAGGCTGAAGGCGCGCAGCGCACGCCCCGAATGTGTGCGGGCAAACACGACGCGATGCGTGGGGAACGTCAGCCCGTCGAAGCTGCGGTGAGCGTCGCACTCGTGCACGGCCCGCGCCCAGGGGCCGAACACATCGGCCGAATATTCGATCCGGCGGAGAAGACGCGCGGTGTCGAAGTAGAACCGCTGCTCGCGGCAATGCGTCGGAAAATCTGGCGGATAGATGACGTGCAGCGACCGCAGCGTCGTGCCGCTGTCGTCCTTCAGGGGCGCGCCTTCGCGGCATTCGAACCCGCTCCACAGGAACACGAAGGGCGTGACCGCGTAGTTCCAGAGCGCGTAGCCGAGAAAAAACAGGAGGTCGAGATCGTCCCAGGCGAGATGTCGGGTGATGCGGCTCGGCGAACGCGCCACCTCACGCTCGGCCATCATCGTTCCATCTCCGCGTTCGATTCGCACGCGCTGCCCGTCGAAGCAGCCGATCGAGCCGGCGCGGGGAAACGGATCGAGCGAAATGTCGACGCGCCGCGTGTGGACGCTCACGTCGAACGCGCGCAGGCGCGGCGAGGTGAGGCGCAGCAGGAGCATCGGGCCACGAATGCGAATCCTCAGCGACAGGCGCGCGGCCGCGCTCCAGCGCTCGACGCCGCCATGCGCGGCGATGACTTCCGCCAGCAACGGTGTGATCACAGCGTCGCCTTCATCAGCATCCCTGCGGGAATCTGCCTGACCGATGCGCCCATATATACAGACATCGCCGCCCCGAGGCCAGCCGGGAGCTTCGACGCATGTGAGCTGATTGCTTGGCTAAAAGCTACTGCTGCTTGACCCCGGCGCGCCGCAACGCAGGCGCCCAATTCAGGATGACCGACACCTGCGTCCGCCGATCCGCGATCGTCTCCGCCCCGGACGTAATAGAGTTCGTTCGTTCCTTTCGGTCCCCATCGCGGGTAACGCCCGCCGCCGACCGAGATCACCTCACGGCGGGCCGGTCAGGAGTAATCGCCCATGGCACCGCTGATCGTGATGCTCATCGCCTGGACAATCGCACGTGTGGCTGGCGTCGCGGGCATGTTGCCTCAGGCTACTTCATCGGCCGGCGCACTCGTGTTCGCCTTCGCCGCGATGTTCATGTTCACCGCCGCGTCGCACTTCCATCCCCGAACGCGACCCGACCTGATTCGGATGGTGCCGGCCAGCCTGCCGGCTCCCGCCTTCCTGGTAACCGCGACGGGTCTGCTCGAGTTGCTTGGAGCGATCGGGCTTCTCGTTCCTCGCACCCAGGGTGCCGCAGCGTACGCACTGGCGCTACTCCTCGTCGCGCTCTTTCCTGCCAACGTCCACGCCGCGCGAGCAGGGATCGTGATTGCGGGACGGCGCGCCATGGCCCTTGCGTGGCGGCTGCCGTTACAACTGTTTTGGATCGCGGGGCTGGTATGGATCGCTCAGTCGGTCAGTTAGAGCATCGTTTGACATACCAGCGGCGCAGAGGATCCAACCGACGACCTTCAGCGCATCACGGACAGCTGACGTTGAGTGGCCATCTGTCGACCAGCCGATGGTTCGATTCCCGGCTAATCGAGGTCAAAGTCCCTGGTCGGCTTCGTGATCGGTTCTTCGCGTGCCTGACGCAGCGCTTCCTCGAAGCGGCGCGAGAGCGCGTCGCCCCGGGTCCGTTCTTCCGCCACCGACTTCTGGAACAGCGCTTCCCGCCGCGCCGCCTGCTCCGCCAGGATCCGCTGCGCGTCGTCCAGCTCGGGACGATCGGCTGACGGCGGCTCGCTATGGCGGATGACTCGCTGGAGATTCGCGTCGACGACGAGCTTCGCCGAGCAGCACGGGCAATCGATCTCGAATTCGGATGTCAGTTTGGCCACGGCTACCTTGCCTCCTGGACCAGCGGCGGTCCGATTTGCTCGTCCCAGTCCAGCGCCACCGGATTTCCCGAACTATCGGTGGCGCGCACTTCGACCCGGCGGACGTGTTCGCGCGCGGTGTCGAAGCGCTGCCCGAGGCCGGTGACGAAACTGGCCAGCGGAGCTTCGAGCCGGCCGCCCGGCGCGACCCGCGGCGCCACCCCGCGATAGTACGCGTTGACGGTCACCGAAACGTTCTCCCACCCGACCTTGCTCTGATTCTCGATCACCAGGCGGCCGCCGTGTTGAGAGATCGGCGGACCGCCGGCGTTCCCCCTCATCAAAATGAAAACGATGGCGGCGGCAACCAGCGCGGTCAACGCGTATGTGAACTTGGATCGCACAATCGGACCTCGCACGGCCGGCGCGCACCACCAGCCCGGACCACGTGACGTTATGATAGCCCCATGACGTGGAGTCGGCTCGCGCGCGCCGCCATGCGAACGGCGCTGGCGGCCGCCGTCGGCTCGGGCACCCTCGTCGCGTGGCAGGCCAGGCCGGATGTCGAGGCGTCCGCTTCCATCAGCGGCACCATCAAGAGCGCGGCCGACGATGCGCCGGTGGCGCGGGCGCGCGTGAGTGCTGCGGCGGGTTCGAACGATCCGCACGTGGCGCTCACTGGCGCCGACGGCAAGTACACGCTCACCGATCTTCCCGCGGGTGTTTATGCGATTTCCGTGACGCGCACCGGCTACGCGCCGCAGACCTACGGCCGCGGGCGGCAGCTTGCTGGCGCTCCCGTGACTGTCGCAAACGGCCAGCATGTCGCGAACGTCGACCTCTGGCTGGCGCCGAGCCACTCGATCGCCGGCCGCATCCTCGACGAGGACGGCACCCCGTTCGCGGGCGCGGTCGTCGAGGCGCTGGTGCCGCGCACCGAGGCGGGAAAAGAGACGCTGACGATCGTCGCACAGACGGAGAGTGACGACCGAGGCGAGTTCCGCCTGCATGGACTCGCCCAAGGGCAGTATTACGTCAGCGCTTCAGACCCGGCATTCCGCAGCGTGGCGACCGCGAAGGGTGTGCAGCGCTACTCGCCAACCTATTATCCCGGCGTGTCGTTCGCCGACCAGGCCAAGCCGGTGTCCGCCGCCGCCAACGAGCCGCCTCGGATCGAGTTCCGCTTGAAGCTGGTGCCGCCTGCGCGGGTGAGCGGCCAGCTCGTCGTGGAGGAAGGGCGCGAGCTGCTCAATGGCGCAATGGTCATGAACGGACGTGACAGCGAAGGACTCCCGGCGCCCGCGCCGGAAGATCTGCTGCTGATGCCCGATGGCCGCTTCCGCTTCGGGCAGGTGTTCCCAGGGCGCTATTTGATTCGAGCCAGAGCGCAGACCGGAGCCTCTTCCCCTGCGCTGTTCGCGCTGTACGCCGTCGACGTGCTTGGCAAAGACATCGAGAACATCCGGATGGAGCTGCGCCCGGGGGCGCAGCTCGACGGCAGAGTGTCGTTCGAGGCCGCGCGCGGCTCCAGGCCGCCGCTGCCATCCAGCCTGCGCGTGCGTGCGCCGTTCACCGACGGCAACAGCTTCGGCGACTCGCTCACCGGCGCGGTACAGCCCGACGGATCGTTCGCGGTGCGCGGGTTGATGAGAGGCGCGCATCAAATCGTGGTCGACGGTTTGCAATCGCCGTGGGTGGTGAAGAGCATCAGCTATCGCGGCAGCGACATCACCGATCGGGCGATCGAGGTTTCGGACAGGGAACAGTTCCGCGACATCCAGATCACGCTGACCGACGCGTCGAGCGTGGTCAACGGCACGGTCGAGAACAGCCGGCATCTGCCGGAGCCGCATGTCGCCGTGCTGGTATTCCCGCGCGTGCCCCTCTTCTGGACGCGAACCAATCGCCGCCTGCGGGTGGCCTATACCGACGAGACCGGGCGCTTCACGATTCCCGGACTGCCTGCCGGCGATTATCTGGCCGTGGCCTCGATGACCATCGACGAAGGGGATCTCGGACGCCGCGCCCGGCTCGAGCAGCTGCAGGCGCTCGCCACGACGTTCCGGCTCGAACGCGATGACGCGCAGACGAGCGTGACGCTGAGCCTTCTGCGCTGATGACCTGGCTGACCGTTGCCGGCGGGGTGTTCCTCGTCTGGCTGGTGCTGGTCTTTCTCTTCACCCCAGGCATCAATTACCACCTGTCGCGGCGCACGTCCGTTCAGGACAAGGACTTTCTCTATACCATTCAGTCCACCTGCCAGGCGGCGCTGCACCACGGCAACCGCGTGACGCTGTTCACCGACGGCCCGGCGTTCTATCCGGCGATGCTCGAGGCGATCAAAGGCGCCAAGCGCTCGATCAACATGGAGTGCTACATCTTCGAGCATGGCAAGGTCGGGCGGCAGTTCATCGATGCGCTGAGCGAGCGCGCGCGCAATGGCGTCAACGTGACGGTGGTGGTCGACGCCATCGGCAGCTTCTCGCTGTGGGGCCGGCCGGTGGCGCGGCTGCGCGCCGCGGGCGTGCGCCTCATGTCCTACCAGGCGCTGCGCTGGTACTCGCTGCACCGCATCAACAACCGCACGCACCGCGAGCTGCTGATCGTCGACGGCACCACCGCGTTCGCCGGCGGCGCCGGCATTGCCGACTGGTGGATGGAGCCGACCGGCGGCCGCACGCGCCCCTGGCGCGATACGATGGCGCGGATTGAAGGGCCGATCGTGGCGGCGCTGCAAGGTGTGGCCGCCGAGAACTGGCTCGAGTGCTGCGGCGAAATCCTGACCGGGCGTGATTACTTCCCCGATCTCAAGCCCTGCGGCGACACCACGGCGTTCGTGGTCAAGAGCTCGCCGGCGGACCGCGCGACTGCATCGCGGGTCAGCTTTCAGCTGCTGATCGAAGGGGCCGACCACACCGTTCGGATCAGCACTCCCTACTTCCTGCCCGATCGCGCCTTCCGCCGCGCACTGGTCAACATGGCCGAACGCGGCGTCAAGTTGACGGTCATCGTGCCCGGCCGACACACCGATCAGAAATGGGTGCGCCTGGCCAGCCGGCGGATGTGGGGCGGCCTGCTGCAGGCGGGCATTCGCATTTTCGAATACGGTCCGGCGATGACGCACGCCAAAATGCTGATCGTCGACGAGCTCTGGTCGGTGATCGGCACGACGAACATCGACAACCGCTCGTTCGAGCACAACGACGAAGTCAACGTCGCGATGCGCGATCCGGCGGTGGCGGCGCGACTGCTCGAGGATTATGAGAAGGATCTCGGCGACTGCACGGAGATGACGCTGGCGCGTTGGCAGCGGCGCCCACTCTGGGAGAAGGTCGTCGGGCCATTCGTCTGGATACTGGAG
>JBKPSE010000177.1:0-7509 GCA_046765855.1 Acidobacteriota bacterium
CGAGGGCGGCGGCGCGATTGCGACCATGGCGGAGCGGCTGCCGCGGTATGGCACGACGGCGTTCTGCCCGACTTCGATCGCATGCGATCCGGCGACGTTGCGGCGGATGCTCGCCGGCGTTCGCCTCGCCCGCACCACGCGGCCGCCGGGCGGCGCTCGCGTGCTCCCCGCACACCTCGAGAGCAATTTCATCAATCCCGAATACAAGGGAGCGCAGCCGGCGGCATGTCTGCGCCTGCCGCGAGCGAAAGTCGCCGGAGAACGATCGAGCAACGACGATCGACCGTCGTCGTGGGATGCGACCGACATTCTCGACGAGATCGCGGCAGCGCGTCCTGACGTCGGCATTGTCACCGTCGCGCCGGAGCTCGATGGCGCGCTCGAGTTGATCGCGGACCTCGTCGCGCATGGACATCACGTGTCGCTGGGACACTCGGGCGCGACCTACGAACAGGCGCTCGCCGGGATTCGCGCCGGGGCACGACAGGCGACGCATCTTTTCAATCGCATGCCGCCGCTCGGCCACCGCGTGCCGGGACTCGCCGGCGCGGTGCTCGAATCGGACGAGGTGTTCGCCGAGCTCGTATGCGACGGTGTACACGTCCACCCCGCGGTCATGCGGATGGCGCTGGCCGCGAAAGGCCCCGAGCGCGTCATGGCAATCACCGATGGCACGGCAGGTTCCGGCCTGCCGAAGGGCTCGCGAGTCACGCTCGGCGGCTATCCCATCAGCATCCGCGACGCGGCTTACCTCGACGATGGCACGATCGCAGGCAGTTCACTGACCATGGACCGCGCCTTTGCCAAGCTGGTCTCCGAAGTCGGAATGAGCCTGCCGGAGGCCGCAACGGTGTGCGCAACAACGCCCGCGCGGGCCTTGTCGCTTCAGGGTTTTGGCGTGATTGCGGCCGGAGCGGTTGCCGATTTCGCCGTGCTCGACCGTGACCTTCACGTCGTTCAGACCTGGATCGCGGGAACTCTGGCCTGGGAAGAGCCGTCCAAGAGCACTGTATGAAATCTGTACTTTCCGTCACGGCTGCGGCGGCGATCCTTCCGCTCGTCCTTGGCGGGTGCGTCGTCGTCGATTCGCAAGGGCATATCGCGCGCGACGAGAAGCGTTTCACCGTCCGCGGCAACCCGGAGCTGAAGCTCACGACGTTCGACGGAGCCATCGAGATACGTTCGGCGAGCGATACCAAAACCGTTCTCGTCGAAGTCGAAAAACGCGGGCCGACGCAGGAGGCAATCGACGAGCTGAAAATCGACACGAAACAGGACGGCAACCGCATCGAGGTCGAGGTGAAGCGGCCGCACCGCGACGCGCTCGCTTTTGGATTCGGCCACATCTCGCCAACCGCCAAACTGATCGTGACGATGCCGCGCAACGGCAATGTGATTGCGCGCAGCGGCGATGGTTCGATTCGCATCGAGGGTATTCGCGGCAGGCTCGATCTGCGCACCGGGGATGGCAGCATCCGCGCAACCGATATCGCCGGCCAGCTGTCGATCGGTACTGGCGACGGATCGGTCACGATCGACAACGCGGACGGCGATCTCGACGTCGACACCGGCGACGGCAGCGTCAGCATCGCCGGCAAGCTCGGCATCGTCAAGGTGCACACGGGCGATGGTGCGATCACGTTCCGCGCCGAGCAGGGCACGACGATGAAAGACGACTGGTCGATGGTGACGGGCGACGGAAGCGTCGCGCTCTATCTCCCCTCCGATTTCGGCGCGCAGCTCGACGCCCACACCGGCGACGGCACGATCCGCAACGATCTGAAGATCGACAGCAAGAGCGGCGTCGACGAGCGGCGCACGTTGCGCGGCACGCTGGGCGCCGGCGGTCGGACGTTGCGCATCCGTACCGGCGACGGCGGTATTCGGCTGAAAGTCAGTTAGCCGCTCGGCGCGTAGCGTCCGGCTTCAGGCGGAAGATCCACCTGCGCTCAACGCAGTGGCTTCTCGCGATAACTGGTCGGGTCCACGAGCCCTGCCTCGTTGAACGCGTCCCGCCGCTCGCGGCACTTGCTGCAGCGGCCGCAGTGGCGCCCTCCCCGCGGCTGCATGCACGAGAGCGTGAGCTCGAACGGCACGCCGAGCTTCACGCCTCGGCGAATTACATCCGATTTGTGCATCGACGCGAACGGCGTCTCGATGGCGATCGGCGATCCCAGACCGAGCGAGAGCGCGCGCGCCATGGCGGCGAGAAACCCCGGCGTTGCGTCGGGAAACGGATTGCCGGCGAGCGTTCCCAGCAGCACGCGTGAGATTCCGTTGCGAACCATGTACACCGAGGCCTTGGCCAACAGGAGGACGTTGCGTCCGTCGAGGTAGACGTCCTCATCCGGTGTATCGAACGCAGGCGGCTCGCCGCGTACGGCCCAGTGCGCCGAGGTGAACACGTCGCGCATGTCGAACGACAGCACGACGGGCTCGTCGATGGCGCCGGCAAACGGCGGCGACGCAAACAGGCGAGCCGCCATCGCCCGTTCTTCCGCCTCCCACGCGAAGCCGACCGTGACGTACAACGGAACCACCGGACCGCTGCGCAGCGCGTCCGCGGCGAGCACGGCGCTGTCGAGGCCGCCGGAAAACAGCACCGCCGTGGCTTTATACTCGGAAGACATGTATCTGGTCACCAAGCGGATCGACTTCTGCTACGGCCACCGGCTGCTCGACTACGACGGCGTGTGCAAGCATCCGCACGGGCACAACGCCACGGTGGAAATCGACGTGCGCACCGACAGCCTCGACAACCGCAACATGGTCGTCGACTTCAGCGACATCAAGCGCATCGTCAAGGGGTGGATCGATCGCGAACTGGATCACAAGATGATTCTGCGCGAGGACGACCCGCTCGTCGAGCCATTGAAGACGCTCGGCGAGCCGATGTACCTGCTCGAGAGCAATCCCACCGTCGAGCGCATCGCCAGACTCATTTTCGACAAGGGCCGCGAGCTCGGTGTCGACATCCAGGCGGTGCGGGTGTGGGAAACGCCGACCTCGGTGGCGACGTACTCACTTGACGAACGGTAATTCGTAGGAGACGTAGCCGAACACGCCCGTCGACGTCTCGCCCCTCACCCGGGTAATCGGAACGGCGGCGCCGAGAATCAGCTGCGTGTCCTTGGCGAGAGTCCAGCCGCCGCGGACGCCGGGCGACACAGTGAACGCGCGCGTGCGCTCGACGACACCGGCCGTCACTTCCTCGGCGTCGAACGCGAGCACCGATTCGAGCATGACGTTGAGCATCGGCCGCAGCCGGTAGATTGCGCTGCCGGCAAGGTGCGGCGAGACGAGGTCGGGGTCTTCGCCGCGCGGCAGCCAGGTCAGGCCGCCGTTCCAGTGAAGGTAAAAGTCCTGCCGCTGTTTGCTGAACGGCAGGTTGAACTGCAGGCCGCCCTCGCCTCCGCCCGCAATCCGCCGTCCCGAGGGAATGATGACGCTGATTCGCGGCGAGAATGCGGGCCGTCCGGGACCCTCTTCCAGCGCCTGGAACCGGTAGTTCAGATAGACGTCGCCGAAGCCCGAATCGGAGGCCACCGAATCGAGTCCTAGGGTGTACGACAACTGATGCCGCTGCGCCGGCGCGGGCCATTCCTGGGTGAACGTGAGCTGCCAGTCGCCGCTCTGCCGGGTGACGCCGAAGATGTTCTGGAAAATGCCCCGCTCCTGATTGAACGCTTCTTCGACGAGAAACGAGTTGTCGAGAATGTCGAACGGTGCACCCGGCGGCTGCGCCTGTGTCGCCTGCGCGAACGCCGGATGCGCGAGCGCGAGGATCAGCGCCACGATCCCCGCGACCTGCACGAGCACCTTGGAGGCGGCGCGCGCACCGATGGTGATCGCGCGATCCTTCCGTCCTTTGACGCGGACGCTGTCAGCCGCGGTGTCGCGTTCGACGACTTCCACCACTTCACCCGGTTTCAGATCGCGGCGCTCGACGAAGCGGAGGAACTCCGGATCCTGATCGGTGACGCGCCGCACCGTGACACGCGCGTTGAGCGGGCAGGTCAACAGCGTGTCGAACGGGCGCCGTTCGAGCACGCCTTCGGAATCGGGAATGGGGTCGCCGTGCGGGTCCGACTCCGGATGCCCGAGCATCTCGTCGATCCGCTCGATCAGACGATCCGATACGGCATGTTCCAGCAGCTCGGCCTCCTCGTGAACTTCGGTCCAGCTCATTCCCATCACCTGCACCAGGAACAGCTCGATTAGGCGATGGCGCCTGACCACGAGCGCGGCGAGCTTTTCGCCCGATCCGGTGAGCCTGACACCGACGTACGGCTCGTACCTGACCAGTCCTGAATCAGCCAGCGTCTTGACCATCGTGGTCGCCGTTCCCGGCACGACGCCGAGGGCGGCGGCGAGCTGTCCCATCGGGACCAGGTCCGATCGCCGCTCCAGGTGCAGCTGCGCCTGGAAAATCGCTTTCAGGTAGTTCTCGACGGTGGACGAAGGAAGCGCCATTTGACTTGTGATATGAAAATTTGTATTTTGAGTACTCAAAAAACGAATTGAGGATATCAAAACATGTCGACCCTGTCACGCCGCTCGCTGCTTGCCGGCCTTGGCGCGGCCGGAGCCGCCGCTGGCACTGCGCTGGCTTAGCCGCGGCGCGTGTCCGGCCAGTCCGGCTACGCCGCCGAGGCGATGATGCACGCTGCCCACACCATGGGGCCTGTCGGCCGCGTGTCGACCGAAAGCTTCGACCCCGCCGTGTTCACCCGGACGTGGAATTTCTCGCACATGCCGGCGGAGGCGCGCGAGGGATTCTATCGCGAGACCCTGCGGCAGGACGGGACGCGGCTGCGGGAGTATCAGCTCGTCGCCGTCGATCGTGAGATCGAAATCGCGCCCGGCGTCTTCTTTCCCGCCTGGACGTTCAACGGCCAGGTACCGGGCCCGACGCTCCGCGCGACCGAAGGCGATCGCGTGCGCGTCACCTTCGTCAACGCCGGCTCGCACCCTCACACCATCCATTTCCACGGATGGCATCCGCCCGAGATGGACGGGTCGCTCCCGGAGCATCAGGTGCAGCCCGGCGGCCAGTTCGTCTACGAGTTCGACGCCGATCCCTTCGGCCTGCATCTCTATCACTGCCACGCGGTTCCGCTGAAGCGGCACATTCACAAAGGGCTGTACGGCGCGTTCATCGTCGATCCACGGACGCCGCGGCCGCCTGCGGACGAACTGATCATGGTGATGAACGCGTTCGACACCAACTTCGACGCCGACAATGAAGTCTACGCGGTCAACACGGTTGCGCACCATTTCATGCACGCGCCCATTCGCGTCGAGGTCGGGGCGCTCGTCCGCATCTATCTCGTGAACGTCACCGAATTCGATTTGATCAACAGCCTGCACCTGCACGGCATGTTCTTCGATCTGTTCCGCACCGGCACGTCGCTCGCCGCCGCGGAGAAAACGGACACGGTGATGCTGTGCCAGGGAGAGCGGGCGGTCCTCGAGACCCGGTTCCGTTACCCGGGAAAATTCATGTTCCATGCGCACCAGAGCGAGTTTGCCGAGCTCGGTTGGATGGGGATGTTCGAAGCCGTGGAGGGACGTCGTGCAACCTAGACGATTCATCTGGCTGTGGGCGGCGCTGCCGCTCGTCCTGCTCGCGCTGCTTCTTGCCGCCATCGTCCGGCTCGAGCCGGGCGAGCGTCTGCGGCCCGCGGCGATGCCGCCGGTCGAGCGCCTGTCGATCGCCCGCGCGACGCTCGGTCCCGACGGCATCCGCCTCGCGGTGATGAACGATGGTCCCGATCCCGTGACCATCGCGCAGGTGACGGTGGACGACGCCTACTGGGCGTTCACGACGACGGCGGGACCGACCCTGGCCCATCTCGCCTCGGCGTCGATTCATGTGCCGTATCCGTGGGTTCCGGGCGAGCCGCACGTCGTGAAAATCGTGAGCGCGACCGGCACGACCTTCGAGCACGAGATCGCCGCCGCGGTGGAAACGCCGCGAGTGACCGCCGCGCAGCTTGCCAGTTTCGCGCTGATTGGCGTCTACGTCGGCGTGCTGCCCGTGGCGCTTGGATTGTGCTGGTGGCCGGTCCTCTCCCGCCTCGGGCGGCGAGGCCTCGACGTGCTGCTGTCGTTGACCATCGGGCTGCTCGGCTTCCTGTTGATCGACGCGGTGCACGAGGGACTCGATGGGGCCGCAACCGTCGCGGAGTCCTACCAAGGCGTCGCACTGTTCGCCGGCGCGTCGGTGGCGGCGTATCTGGCGCTCGAGACGATCGGGCAGTGGCTGCGCAACGCCCGCGCGCGACGGAAAAGCGACGACAGCTCGGGGGCCGTGCTGGCGCTGTTGATCGCCATCGGCATCGGCCTGCACAACTTTGGCGAGGGGCTGGCGATTGGGGCTGCCTTCGCGCTTGGCGAAGCGGCCCTGGGCACGCTCCTGATCGTTGGTTTCACGCTGCACAACACCACCGAAGGGCTCGCGATTTTGTCACCCGTCGCGAAGGAGCGTCCGTCGCTGCGGCTGCTGACCAAGCTTGGACTGATCGGAGGGGCACCGACCATCGCCGGCGCGTGGCTCGGGGGGTTCGTCTACTCGCCGGTCGCGGCCGTCCTCTGTCTCGGTCTCGGCGCCGGCGCCATCGCGCAAGTGGTGCACCAGCTCTCGCGCCAGCTCTCACGCGGCCCCGCCGGGGGTTTTGCCTCGGCGCCGGTGATGCTGGGGCTGCTCTGCGGCTTCGCCGTCATGTACGGAACGGGGATGCTCGTCGTACGATGATCGGCGCATGTCGGAACTTCGCGGCGCGCTGGCGTCGCCGCAGGCCAAGGCGCCGTACGTTCGCCGCCTCTTTCACACGATCGCCGGCCGCTACGACCTGATCACGGTCGTGTTGTCGTGCGGCCGCGACAGGCGCTGGAAGACGCGCCTCGTCGACATGGCGGAGGTCCCGCGCGGCGCGCGTGCGCTTGATCTGGCCTGCGGCACCGGCGACATCGCGCTGTCGCTTGCCGCGCGCGGCGCACGGGTTGTCGGTCTCGACATCACGCTCCGCATGCTGGAGCTTGCCGCCGCGAAGCCAGGCGCTCGCGCGGCGGTCCGCTTCGTGGCCGGCGACATGATGACCCTGCCGTTCGCCGATGCCTCTTTCGACGTGGTGACGACCGGCTATGGCATCCGCAACGTGCCGCGGATCGAGCCGGCCATCGAAGAGATCCATCGCGTGCTCCGTCCCGGCGGCATGCTGCTCTCGCTCGACTTCGATCGGCCGCCGAATCCCGTCGTCCGCGCCTTCTATCTTGGCTACCTCCACATCGTCGGCGCCCTGCTCGGCTGGGCACTGCACGGCGATCCGGATACCTATCGCTACATCCCCGCCACGATTGCGCGCTACCCCGGCGCCGCAGGCGTCGCCGCGCTCCTGTCGCGCCGCGGATTCACCGACTGCCGAGTCATTCCCGTGCTCGGGGGCCTGCTGGCGATCAACACCGCACGCCGTCTGTCACCTTGAGAGTTGGGCATTGGGCGTTGGG
>JBKPSE010000178.1:0-3643 GCA_046765855.1 Acidobacteriota bacterium
TGCCAACAGCGATCGCCCCGAGGCGATCGTGCGGCAGGGAGGCTCCACCGTTCTCACGGTCGGCCGCAACAACTTCAGCCCGCGCGAAACAACCATCTCGCGCGGCCAGATCGCCGACACAATCACCTGGATCAAGGGCGCGCATTTCATGCGAATGGGGGGTGACTTCCAGTTCGATCGCATCCTGAATTACTTTCCTGGGAACTTCGGCGGGTCCTACCAGTTCAACAGCCTCGCGTCGTTTCAGCTCGGCGTCCCGTCGGCCGCGGGCGAACGTTACGTGCAGGCGTTCGCTGGCCCCGGCACGACCGGCGCAACGACCCACCCCGATATCAGCGAGTTCAGCGGCTTCATGCAGGATGAGTGGCGGGCTCGCGAGGACCTGACTGTTCACGCCGGCGTTCGCTACGACCTGCAGAAATTCGCCAAGCCACAGGTCAGGAATCCGGATGCCCAACTCCTCGCGGCCGGCATCGACACCAGCAGGTTGAACACGGACGGGAACAACTGGGCGCCGCGCCTCGGCCTGGCGTGGTCTCCTGGCGCGAAGAAGTACGTGGTACGCGGCGGCTACGGGATCTTCTACGGGCGGACGCCATCGATCATGGTCGGCACGGCGCACTCGAACAACGGCATCAACGTGCAGACGATCACTTTTACCGGCGCGCAGGTTCCAACCTACCCGGCGACGTTCGCGGCCATTCCCGCCGGCGTCGTGCTGCCCAAGCCGACGATCTTCATCTTCGACAAGGAGTACCAGAATCCGCGCGTTCAGCAGGCCAGCACAGGCGTCGAGTACGCCGTCACTCAGAGTACGGCGATTTCCGTGAACTACCTCTTCGTGCACGGAGACCAGCTGTCCCGCTCGACCGACATCAACATCGGGCCGGCCACGCCGGCAACGTTCACGGTTGCCGAGAGCGGCCAGGCTCTGTCGCACTATCGCTTCGCCGCCGGCCCGTACACGAACTTCGCGCGCATCATCTCCTTTCAAAGCAGCGCCGACTCGACGTACCACGGGTTGACTGTCGAAGCGAACCGCCGAATCGGCGGCCTGCAGGCGCGAGCTGCTTACACGGTCGGCAAGGTGACGGATACCGTTCCTGACGCGACCGCGGTGGTCCCGGGTACCGACGATGCCAAGTTCGCCTCGAATCCCGCGGACTTCGACGCCGATCGCGGACCTGGCAACAACGACCAGCGGCATCGACTCGTGATCAGCGGCGTATATACGACGGGGAGTCAGGCGCGCCGCGCGCTCGCCGCCGGGTGGACGTTCGCCGCAATCTTTACGGCGCAGTCGGGGCAGCCCTACAGCGCGTACGTCAGCAACGACATCAACCTCGATCAGAACGCGCGCAATGACATCGCGCCGGGCACGCGGCGCAATCAGTACCGCCTGCCGGCACAACTCACATTCGATCCGCGCGTCGCGCGGGACATCCCCTTGCGCAAGGTCACGGCCCAGTTCATCTGGGAAGCGTTCAACCTGTTCAACCGCGACAACATCAGCGGCGTGCGCAACACCCTCTACAACGTGTCCGGCTCGACGCTGACGACGCTCACGAACTTCCAGCAGCCGACGCTCTCGTCGGGACCGCGGATCATGCAGCTCGCGGTCAAGCTGCGGTTTTAGCGTTACGCCAGGTCTCCCCTCCGCACGCCTCCGCTAAGGCTTCGGCGGTATTCGACCCGCCGTAGCCTTGGCGAAGGCGGAACTCCCCGGCAGGCTGTCGCCCGCCGCACGTTCACTGCGGCGGCCGCCGCTGGAATTCACGCAGGAACCCCATGATGCCGGCCGACGCGGCGTCGCCGCCGTTCCCCGACACGAGGATGTCGGGGACGAAGCGGCTGCCGCTCTTCACCAGCTCCGAGACGGCGTTGACCATTGCCGTGGCATCCGCGCCAAGCGCGTGGACCTGCGCCTCGAAGCCTTTCGCGCGAGCAAGGCCGACTGCCTCGATTTCGGCGCCGCGAGCGCGGCCGGTTTGCTCGATGTAGGTCGCTTCACCCTCGGCTTCCGCCTTTCGCGCGCGCGCCCGGTTCTCCTTGATGATGATTTCCACTTCGGAGCCGGCGAGATCGCGCTGCCGATCGGCGAGTCCTCCCTGCTTTTCCATATCGATGCGCGTCAGCTGCGCTTCCCGCTGCGCCATGAACGTCGCCTTCTCCTGATTGGCGATCTCGCGCTGCGTCAGCACGCGCACGATGTCCTCCGGCAGGATCACGTCCTGGATGTAGACGCCGCGCGTCTCGACGTTGTACCTGCGAATTTGATCGGCGATGTAGTTCTGCGCCTGCGTCTGGACCTCCGCGCGGTTCTCGATGAACTGCACGGCGGCCATGCCCTGAAGCGTGTCGCGGAAATAGTTGCCGACCACCGCTTGCAGCACCTCGTTGACCAGGTTCTGCATCGTCCCGACCATCGAGATCACCTTGGGCGCAAGCTTGTCGGATACGTGGATTTGCACCTGCAGATCGATGTTGAAGATGAACCCTTCCTTCGACTTCGCCACGATTTGTTTCAACTGCTTGTCGAGATTGTGCGCCTGCGACGCCGCCTCGGCCCAGTTGAGCGTCAGAATCGCGGTCGGGACCATCTCGGCCTGGTAAATCCTCGGATTGATCGCGTACTTGCCGGTACGCAGAGGTTCCTCCCAGATCCCGCGGTGTCCCGGCCGCACGATCGAACCGAACTTGAACTCGTCGCCGGAGGTGTCTTCCGTCGGTTGGCCGACGGCGGCCTTGATGACCGCGACCTCTCCCTGCCGCACCACCAGCATCGGCACGGTCTGCACGCGCACGAGGTAGGGATTGAGCGCATACGATCCGTTCAACAACGGATCGTGCTGCAGTCCGATGCGTCCGCCGCTGTCGAGGAACCTCTGATAGTCCTGATAGTTGTTATGGCGCTCGTTCTGGTTGCCGATCAGCACGTCGGCGATCTCCGCATCGCTGCGCCCCGCCGCTTCCATCTGACGGACGTCGTCGAAGCGGCTTAGGCGGCAGGCAATGTCGCCGGAAGGGAGTGGTTCACCTTCCAGCGTCTCGACGATGCCGACGATATCCACGATCCGGTCGCCGCCCGGTTCGTGAATGCGCAGCGGCTCGATCACTCGCAGCGTCAAGTCTTCGGGTTTCAGTCCGAAGAGCGCGGGGCCGAAGCGGGCGCGGTATTCCGCGTTCACAGGCAGGCCGAAGCTGCGGCTCTGCGAGAGCACGAGGAACGCAACGGGATGCAGCGGCAGGATCGTTCCTGGAGCAAGCACCGGACGCTGCACGCCCTGCTGGCCGCCCTCGGCGACGAAAGTGCGGACGTCGGTGAACTGGCCGAATACCGGCTTGTAGATTCCCGACTTCCAACCGGTGGGCAGCGGCGCACCCGCTTGCGCGATCACGAGGCCGATCTCACCGGTCGGAATCTGCACCCACGGGTGTTTCTCGACGCGATTGAGCGGCCACAGGCGGACGGCGATGCCGGGCATCAGCAGATCGGCCTGGTAGCCCGCTTCACCGTGAAAGGCGATGGGGCCGCCGCCGGCGCGCCGCGGTCCCCAGCGGCGGATCACCAGCCCGACTTCGTTCGGGCCGATGCGATGCGTCGACAGCACGGCGACGAGGGAGAGGAGTACGAGAGATAGGG
>JBKPSE010000179.1:0-12531 GCA_046765855.1 Acidobacteriota bacterium
ACATGCTCAATCCGCAGTTTGCCGCGGCGCAGCAGGTGCCGAAGGACGACAAGCGGCTCAAGACCGAGTATCTCGAATATCCCTCGCCGCAGGGGAACACCGGCAGGACCAGGGGCTACCTGGCCCGGCCCGCCAGCGCGACCGGCAAGCTGCCGGGGATCATCGTCGTCCACGAGAACCGCGGCCTCAATCCGCACATCGAAGACATCGCGCGTCGTCTCGCGCTGGATAACTTCATGGCCTTTGCGCCCGACGCGCTGGCGCCGCTCGGCGGCTATCCCGGCGACGAAGACAAGGCGCGGGCGCTGTTTCCGCAGCTCGATTCGGGGAAGACGCGCGAGGATTTCGTTGCCGCGGCGAACTGGCTGAAGAGCCGTCCCGACTGCACCGGCAAGATTGGCGCGGTTGGTTTCTGTTGGGGCGGCTCGATGGTGAACTTCCTGGCCACGCGGCTCCCGGATCTGAACGCGGCGGTGCCGTTCTACGGAGGGCAGCCGACTGCGGAAGAAGCGGCGAAGATCAAGGCGCCGCTGCTGATTCACTACGCCGAGAACGACGACCGCGTAAACGCCGGCTGGCCCGCGTTCGACGAGGCGCTCAAAGCCCACAACGTGCCGCACGAGATGTTCAAGTACCCCGGCACGCAGCACGGCTTCAACAACGATACGACCCCGCGCTACGACGCCGCAGCCGCGAAGCTCGCGTGGGAGCGCACCGTCGCGTTCTTCAACAAGCACCTGCGATAGGATCGGGGCGTGACTTCGAGGTTGCTCCGGATTGGCGCGGCCGCTCTGTTCGTCGCGGCGGTCGCGTGCACCGATTCACCGACGACGCCATCGTCCAGCGCGCCGTACAGCCAGCTGGATCTGCGGATCGGCACGGGCGCGGAAGCGACGGCCGGCGTCACGGTGACCGTGAACTACACGGGCTGGCTCTACGATCCGTCGAAGACCGACGGCAAGGGATTGCAGTTCGACACGTCGATCGGCGCAGAGCCGCTGGTCTTCAAGCTGGGCACGGTTGCCGTTATCGAGGGGTTCGAACGAGGCGTCACTGGCATGAAAGTCGGGGGCGCGCGGCGGATCATCGTGCCGCCGTCGCTCGGCTACGGCAGCACCCGGCGGAATGTGATCCCCCCTTACGCGACGCTGGTGTTCGAGGTCGATCTGCTCGAGGTCGCGGCGGCGTCGGGAAGCTAGCCTGGCTAGCCGCCAACGTGGACGCGGACGCCGAAGATGAACGCGGTCGCGCGATCGTCAATCACCGCCTCGCCGCCGGCCTGATCCTTCCCTTTGATCTTGGCGAGGTCGAACTCGCCATACAGCGCCACCTTGTTCTTGATCCAGCCCTCGAGTCCGCCGCCCCAGGTCCAGTTCCAGCCCTTGGTCTGAACCTCGATTTTCTGCGTCGCGACATCGATGGTTTCAGTCGTGGTCAGCGTCGCGTCGTGATAGTTGACGCCGCCGTGCCCGTAGATGCGCACCGCGCCGGCCTGCACGCCGGCCTTGCCGAGAATTGACCAGATGTCGGCGCTCAGATTGGTATTGAAGGTGAACGTGTCGCCCCCCGACACCTTGAACTTTGTCGGATTCAGGTAGCTGCCTTCGATGCCGAAGTTGCGCGTCAGCCAGAATGTCGCCCCGAACCCGTATGAGGCGACCGACGAATCCGGCGAACAGGGGGATGCCGTGCCGCACTGCACCGCGCCGAAGTCTCGCAGTTTGGTCATACCGCCGCCGGCGAACATCACCAGCCCTTTCGGCAGCGGCGCATGCGGGCGCTCTTCACCGGCTTCCTCCTCCGGCGAGGCGGGCTTGGGCGGGGTGTAATTTCCATTGATGAGGAGGAGCGTCGGCGTGGAAGACGCCAGATCGATGACGATCGTGTTGACGCGCCGCACCCAGAACAGGCCGCTGATCTCGCGTCGATCGCACCCCTGAGCCACGGCGGGCGCCGGGCGGTTGCGGTCGACGATGACGACGCGGCGCAGCTTGTCGCAGACGTCGACGAAGACGTTCGCGTCCATTTCCGCCTTGCCGTTGACCTCGGGCAGCGTAAACCCGATCGTGACATCGCCCGATTCACCGATGGTCCCGGTTCCGGCGACCTCGCTGTTCAGGACGACTTCGACCGGCGTTCCCACCGGCGCATTGCGCACCATGACGCGCTGCGCCGCGGCCGCCGCGACGCCACAGGTCAAGTGCAGCGCGGCCGCCAGTGCGAGCAGCCGCCACGAGCTCCTCATTCGCGCTCCTTGGACAGAACCTCGATTATTAGCTATCCGTTAACCTTTTTGCACGTTTCTACGTATTGCATAGACGTGCTGAGAGATCTTCGCTTCGCCCTCCACCTGATCGTCAAGGACCGCTGGTATTCGTCGGTCGCAATCGTCGCCCTTTCGCTCGGCATCGGCGTCAACGCCACCGTTTTCACGCTGGTCAACGCCGTGCTGATCCGCGGCCTCCCCTACAAGGACTCGCAGCAGCTCTACATCCTCGGCTCGCAGCGGAAGGACAATCCGCGCGCCGGGGGGCTGTCGTACCTGGACTTCCGCGAGTGGCAGTCACAAAGCCGGACGTTCTCGGGCATCGCCGCCATGTCCGGCAACGGCGTCAACATCAGCGGCGACGGCGTCGCGCCGCAGCAGGCGTCGGGCGCGATGATGAGCGCCAACGCGTTTTCGGTGCTCGGGCAGCCGGTTCTGTTCGGACGCGACTTTCTGCCGTCGGACGAGGCGCCAGGGGCCGAGCGCGTCGTCATTATCGGCCACAAACTGTGGAAGAACCGCTACGCCGAGGACCGCAACGTGCTCGGACGTACCGTGAAGATCGACGGCACGGCCGCGACCATCATCGGCGTCATGCCGGCGGACATGGAGTTCCCCAACAACACCGAGCTGTGGACGCCCGTCGTGCCGACCGGGGAGCAGCTCAAACGCAGCAATCGCTTTCTGAATCTGTTTGGACGCATGAAAGACGACGCGAGTCTGAAACAGGCGCGCACCGAGTTCAACGCGATTGCCCAGCGGCTGGCCACGGCGTATCCCGAGACGAACAAGGACATTGCCGGCGCGATCGTGCAGACGTTCAACGATCGCTTCAATGGCGGGCCGATCCGCGCCGTGTTCCTCGCGATGATGGGAGCGGTCGGGTTCGTGCTGCTCATCGCCTGCGCGAACGTGGCCAACCTCCAGCTGTCGCGCTCCGTGCAGCGCACGCGCGAAATCGCCGTCCGCATTGCGCTTGGCGCCTCGCGCTGGCGCGTCGTCCGCCAGCTGCTGATCGAGAGCGTGTGCCTGGGCGTGATCAGCGGCGTGTTCGGGCTTGCGCTCGCCTCGGTCGGGATCCGGCTCTTCGACAACGCCGTCGCCGGATCGGGCAAGCCGTACTGGATCAAGTTCACCATGGACTACGTGGTGTTCGGATATCTCGCGGGCATCTGCGTGCTGACCGGCATCCTGTTCGGTCTCGCGCCGGCGCTGCAGGTGACGAAGACCAACGTCAACGAGGTGCTCAAGGAGGGCGGACGCGGCAACGCCGGCGGGATGCGCGCCCGGTGGCTGACGGGGACGATGGTCGTGATCGAGCTGGCGTTGACGCTGGTGCTGCTGGTCGGGGCGGGCCTGATGATGCGCAGCTTCCTGAAGCTCTACACGCTCGACACGGGCATCCAGACGGCCAATCTGATGAACATGCGGATGGCGCTGCCCGAGTCGAAATACAAGACGCCCGAAGAGCGGCGCGTCTTCTACGATCGGCTCCAGCAGAAGCTGGCCGCGAGCCCCGGGATCGAATCCGCCACGCTGTCGACCGCCGTGCCGCCGTTCGGCGCGTTCCGGCGCGGCATCGAAATCGAAGGGGCGCCGCCGCGCGGTCCCGAGGAAGCGGCGCCGCAGGTGGCGTCGGTCGGGGTGACGCCGGCCTTCTTCGACACTGTCGGCGTTCAGCTGCTGCGAGGGCGGCCGTTCAATGCGACGGACGGCGAGCCGGGCGCCGACAACGTGATCATCAACGACAAGCTTGCCGCGGAGTTCTTCAAGGGCGAGGATCCGATCGGTCGTCGCCTCCGCTTCGCGCAAGGCCAGGCGAGGCCGGGTACCCCTCCTCCACCCGTCCCCGCCTGGCGGACCATCGTCGGCATCAGTCCGACCATCCGTCACGCGCAGCCGCAGGAAACGGTGTCGCAGGCGGCGGTCTACGTTCCGCTGCGCAAGGAAGCGCCCGGCTTCGTCAATCTGCTGGTGCGCAGCCACCTGCCGCCTGGATCGGTCATGAACGCCGTCCGTACGCAGGTGCAGGAAGTGGATCCCGATCAGCCGGTGATGACGATCCAGACGTTCAACGAGATGATGAAGCAGCAGATGTGGCCGTACCGGGTGTTCGGCAGCCTGTTCGCGATCTTCGCGGTGATCGCGCTGGTGATGTCCGCGGTCGGCCTCTACGCGGTGATGGCGTATTCGGTGACGCAGCGGACGCCGGAACTGGGGGTGCGGATGGCGCTCGGGGCCAGCGGTCCCAAGGTGATCTGGCTGATCTTCAAGCGGGGGCTCTGGCAGATGGGGCTGGGCCTGGGGCTGGGCCTCGCGGCGGCGTTCGGTGTCAGCCGCGTCCTTGGCACCCTGCTCGTGGACATCACCCCCACCGATCCGGTGACGTTCATGGTGATTACGCTGATCCTGGCGTTCGTGGCGGTTGCCGCCTGCCTCATCCCCGCCCGCCGCGCGACCCGGGTCGACCCCCTCGTCGCCCTCCGGGCGGATTGAAAAACTGGGACAGGTCTCGTTTCCGGAACCGGAAACGAGACCTGTCCCAGTTTTCGGGCTCGGCCTCCGATTTGCTGGGGTGGGGCGACGCGAAGGTCGCACCGCCTTCGCGCACAGCAAAGGAGACAGTGTGGCGAAGCGGACGTCCAGAAAGACAACAGCCCGAAAGACAGCCCGGAAAGCAACGCGAGGCAAGGCCCGCCCCGCCGCGCCGAAACGCGCGGCCGGGAAGCGCGCGGCGGCGAAGCGCGCGGCCAAGCACCCGTCGGCGCGCAAAAGCACCACCCGGACGGCGCGCAAGAAGAACGCCGCCCGCGCCACCGCCAGCCGCTCGACACGCACCGAGGCCACGCCGAAACAGCCGTCCCGCCTCGCGGCGGCCGGCGCCGCGGTCAAAGGGGCCGTCGCCAGCGCCGTCGCCGCCGTCGCCAAGCGCATGCCGGGCGCGCCGTCCGATATGGACGCGATTACGCTGCTCGAGACGGATCACCGCCGCATGGAGGACCTGCTCAAGCAAGGGGAAGAGACCACCGAACGCGCGGTCAAGGGACGGACGCAGCTGCTCGACACCATCACCACCGAGCTCGCCATCCACGAACTGATCGAGGAGAAGCTCCTCTACCCAGCGCTCAAGAAGCACCCGGAAGCCCGCGATATCGTCCTCGAAGGCTTCCAGGAGCATCACGTCGCCGATCTCATCCTCAAGGAGCTCCACGAGGTAGCAAAAGACGACGAGCGCTGGGGCGCGAAATTCAAAGTGCTGAAAGAGAACATCGAACACCACATCCAAGAGGAAGAGGGACCGATGTTCCGTACCGCGCGCGGCGTCATGACGGCTGACGAACTGCAGCAACTCGGGGCGCGGATGGGGCAGATGAAGCGCGACGCCGAAGCCGGACGCCTGCCCAAGACCTAGCTGAGAAGGATCTCGAGATCCTCGGGCCGCAGATTGCGGATCAGACTCGCGTCGGCGCGGACGATGGCGTCCGCCAGATCCCGTTTGGTCCGCTGCAGCTCGACGATCTTGTCTTCCACCGTGTTCGCCGCAAGCAGCCGGTAGGCGAACACGTGCCGGGTCTGCCCGATCCGGTGCGCGCGATCGATCGCCTGCGCCTCGACCGCAGGATTCCACCAGGGGTCGAGCAGGAACACATACTCGGCGGCGGTCAGGTTCAAACCCAGACCGCCCGCCTTCAGGCTGATCAGGAAGATGCCGCACGCCGGATCCTCCTGAAAACGGCGCACTCGCTCTTCCCGATCCCGCGTCTTGCCGTCGAGATACTCGTAGATCATCCGATCTGCGTCGAGGCGCTCGCGCAGCAGGGCGAGCAGGCTGGTGAACTGCGAGAACACCAGGCACTTGTGCCCCTCGTCCCAGACCTCGACGATCTGCGGAATCAGCGCGTCGAACTTCGCCGAGGGCCCACTGGCGCGCCGGACGTCGACGAGCCCGGGATGGCAGGCCGCCTGCCGCAGGCGCAAAAGCGCCTCGAGGATCTGCATCTTGGACTTCTGCATCCCGTCGCGCTGGATGCGCCCGAGGAGCGCGGCGCGATAGTGATCGCGCAGCTCGTCGTAGAGCTCGCGCTGAATCCCCTGCAGCTCGCAGCGGATGGTCAGCTCGCTACGCGGCGGCAGCTCCGGCGCGACCTGCGCCTTCGTCCGGCGCAGGATGAACGGCCGTACGCCGCGCGCGAGGACCTCGAGCGCCTCGGGATCGCGGCGCGCCGCCGCGACGCCATAGCGCGCGAACGATGACGAGGTCCCGAGCATGCCGGGATTGAGAAAATCGAACACACTCCACAGCTCGCCCAGATGGTTCTCGATTGGCGTGCCGCTCAGCGCCAGCCGATGGCGGGCGCGCAGCAGCCTCGCGGCCTTGGCGGCGGCGGTATTCGCGTTCTTGATCGCCTGCGCCTCGTCGAGAATCGCGTACTCGAACTCGACGTCCTTCAGCATCAGCGCGTCGCGGCGGAGCGTGCCATAGGTCGTCAGCACGACGTGCTGTCCGCGCACACCTTCGACCGATCGTCCGGCGCCGCTGAAATCGAGGACCTTCAACTCCGGGGAAAACCGCGCGGCTTCCTCGATCCAGTTGAACACCACCGACCGCGGCACCACGACCAGCGAGGGCGCTTTCAGCTCGCGCGTCGCCCGCAGCCGGTCGAGCCAGGCCAACACCATCACGGTCTTGCCCAGTCCCATGTCGTCGGCAAGACACCCGCCGAATCCGAACCGGCGCAGGAACGCGAACCAGCCGAGCGCGTCGCGCTGGTAGTCGCGCAGGCTGCCGACGAACGACTTCGCCGCATCAATGGGTGCGAGGCCGCCGCTGAGCGTCGACAATTCCTCGCGTACCAGCATGAACTTGTCGTCCACGCTGAACGCCGGCTCGGACGCGAGCGCCGCGTCGAGGAGCGCCGTCTGTGACAGCCGGAAGCGCACGTGATCGCCGGACTCTTCACCGGCGCTGACGATGCCGGCGAAGCGGCGCAGCCACTCCTCCGGCACCATGCCCTCGCTCCCGTCATCCAGCGTGATCGTCGTTTTTCCCTGCCGCACCGCCTCGAGCAGCCGCGGCAGCGGCGCCGTCAATCCGTCGCCGAACTCGACGATGCCGTGGAGCTCGAACCAGTCGATCCCGGAGCGCACTTCGGATCGCATCGACTGCGCCGGACGGAACGCGCGTCCTTCCGCTTCGACGCGCCAGCCTTCGGCCGCCAGCTCGCGCACCGCGGTCGGCAGCTGCGACGGTGCCAGGCTCAGCGCATAGCGCGCGTGCCCGAAATCCCAGCGCCGGGTGAACCCCAGTTCCAGCAGCCGCTTCACCGCCTCCTCTTCGAACCCGAGATCGCGGCGCACCAGACGGCGGTTCTCGCGATCGAAACTCGTCGATCCGGCGCCGGACTCGAGCACCGTGCCGTCGTAATCGAACGAGACGGTGGCGAGAAGCCCCGGCGCGCCGCCGCGATCGTCCGCACGAATCTGCACGATCGGCCGGGGCGGATTGGCGACGACCTCGAACTGCAGTTCTTCGGGAAGATCGGAAGGATCGACGCCAGAGCGCGCCAGGATATCCACGAGCTGGCCCGTCGCGCCCGGCGGAATCGTCAGCGGCCCGGTGCCGCGTAGTTGCGCCAGCAGTGTGAACGCGCCGCGCGCGTCGAGGCGGGCGAGCCGGCCGGCGTGCACCAGATAGCCGCTCGGCAGGATCATCGTCGGCTCGCGGATCAGCAGCCGCTCGTCGCCTCGCACGAGCGCGCCGTCGATCGACACGCTCTCGTCCCGCGATACGTGCCCCACCTCGAGGCGAAAGACCCAGGCAGGACCGTCGTCCCACGTCAGCGGGATCAATTCGTCGGTCGGCGTCCGCCGGATGCGCAGCACGGCGCGGCCGGACTGCGCGATCAGCGGCAGAATGCGATCGACGAGCGGTCCGGCCAGACGAAAGGACGCCCGTCCCTGATCGCCGACGTAGCCGCTGCCGTAGACGTCGCTCGCGCCGAGCAGCAGCGGCACGATCTCGCGATCGATCGGATCGGGAAGCTGCGGCACGTCGCGCGTCGCGACGCCCGCAGGCTTCGGCCGCCCCCACTTGCCGTTCGCGCGACGCTCGCGCGACATCAGGTCGAGGGCAACCGATTGCCCGGCGAGCGATGCGCCGCGATCGATGGCGTAGATGATCTCGGCGTCACGATAGCGCGGCGGACGCGCCTCGCGCTCGGCGCGCGCGAGTTTCTCCGCCACTTCGGCGATGTACTTCTGCCACTGGCCTGTGTCGGGGCTGGTGTTCCCGCTGACGTCCGGCTCGAGGCGCGCGACCTCCGAACCGCTATCCCCGACCCCGAGAAAGCCGTTGCGCTCGACTTCGAGCAGCACCGCCCAGATGTGCTTGCAGATCGACTCGCGGTCCTTGAAGTACTGACACTCGCACGAGGCGGTCAGCGTGTCGCCGCGCCGCGCGATCCAGACGCGATACGGACGCGTGCCGCGTACCAGCGCCTCGGCGCGCGACGCATCGGCATCGACATGGACGACGGCGCCATTGTCGTAATAGGCAGCACCCTTGGCACGAATCGCGGGAGGGACCTGGCGCGCCAGCGCGCGCGACAGTGGCATCGTTGCAGTGTACGAGGGTCGAGGGGCGCGAGTCGAGGACGGGACGGAGCGTGGCTCGCGCGTCGTGCGCCGTGGATCGTGGTTCGGTTCTTGCCTATGCTGCGCTGCGTTCCGGTAACTCGTTGCAGGAGCAATCAGTCGTGCAGGTTGTGCGTACTTTTCTCAGCTTCGCCATTTCGACAATCGCGACGCAGGCATTGACTCGCCCGGAGGTGGTGATGGTCAACACGGTCGTCGATGGCGGAACGATCGCCGTCGCCGGCGGTGGAAGAGTCCGGCTCGCCGGCGTCAGAGCGCCGCGTCTCGGGCACGGCCCCATCGCCGACGCTCCCTTCGCGCGACTCGCAAAAGATCGCCTTGAAGGGATCGTGATCCGCCGTTACGTGCGGCTGCTCTTCCTTCCCGACAGCTCGCGCGCGTTTGTGCTGCTCGAGGACGGCACGTGCGTCAATGCCCTGCTCGTGCGCGAAGGGCTCGCCGCCGCGGAGCGGACGAAAGCGAAGAGCAGCAGTACGCCATGCGCGGCAGAGATCGAGCGCGCCGAAATACAGGCTCGCTCGCTCGGGCGCGGCATCTGGGCTCCTTCGTCCCTTCGCCTTCGTTCGCGTCCTTCGCCTTCATTCGTGCCCGTCGCGTTCCTCCTCCCGGCACCACGCCGCGAAGTGCGCGCGCTGCGCCGTGGTCGCATTCTGCCGCGGCACCAGGTTCCACGAATCGAGCGGCTCGAGGCCGAGGGTGATCGGCAGACGTTTCAGCTCCTCGCGGCGCGCGATCAACAGCGTGACCTTCTGCCCCGGGTGATAGGCCTGCAGGCGATCGTCGATCTTTTCCGGCGGCACGCGGAAATCGTCGATCGCGAGAATCTCGTCGCCGGGATTCAGCCCCGCCTCGAACGCGGGCGTCCCGCGCGGGACGTTCTCGACGATCAGGCGGCCGGCGTCGATCTTGGTCTTGGCGCCAATCCACCCTGCGGCATCGGCGGGCGGACGTCTGGCTGCGAACTCGAGTCCGTACCACTCGAGCGCAGGCGTGTAATCGATCTCGTCCGTCGATTCCAGCGCCTGGACGAACCACGCGGACAGATCCGTTCCCGCGACTTCACTGGCGGTCTGCCGGAACTGTTCCGGCGTGAAGCCGCGCGCGCCTGAATACCGCGCGAACGCGAGCCGCATCACGTCGTCCAGCGACTTCGCGCCGTTGGTCGCGGCGCGGATCCGTGCGTCGAGAACGAATCCGAGCACAGCTCCCTTGGTGTAATAGCTGATCGCCGTGTTGATGGTGTTTTCGTCAGGACGATACTGCTTGATCCACGCGTCGAACGAAGCCATCTCCACGCTCTGCGTCAGCCGTCCGGGCGTCGTCTGCAGCGTCCTGATCGCGTCGGAGAGGAGCGCAAGGTATTCCGAAGGGGAAGTCAGTCCAGCGCGGCGCACCTGAAGATCGCCGTAATAGTCGGTCAATCCTTCCGAAATCCACAGGCTCCGCGGGTAATTTTCCTTCTCGTAATCGAATGGCCCGAGCTCGATCGGCCGCAGCCGTTTGACGTTCCAGAGGTGGAAGTACTCGTGCGACGCGAGGCTCAGCCAGTCGACATACGCACCTCGGGTCGCCATCTTCCAGCGCGTCGTCATCATCATCACCGAATTGCGGTGCTCGAGCCCGCCGCCCGTTTCGGTGAGCAGATTGAAGAACACGTATTTGTCGTAGGGCAGCGATCCCCAGAGCGCTTTGTCCGTTCTGACGATGCGCTCGAGATCCTTGGCGGCGCGGGCGCCGTCGAACGAGCCGCCTTCATTCACGTCGACGAGTTGATGCAGCTTGCCGTCGACGCTGAAGCTGTGAATCATCGGATTGCCGGCGACGATCGGCGAGTCGACGAGCGTGTCGTAGTCTGCCGCGATGTAGTGATGGGGCGCGCCGTCAGGCGCGTTCGGCATCCCGGTGACCGAGGTCTTCCACGCCGGCGGCAGCACGAGCGTGACCTCGTGCGGCCGCGCGAGTCCGCCGACGAGCGACATGAACGTCGGCGCGCCGTTGATCATCGCGAAGTCCGCCTCGACCCAGTTCGATCGGACGGTCATTTCGTGACTGAACACGCGGTACTTCAGCGTGAACTCGCGGGCGCCGGACGTGGCAATGCGCCACCGGTTCTTCACCGGCTTGTCGAGCGCGAGCGTCCGCCCTCCGGCAGTCGCAGAAACGGCTTCTACATTGCGCTCGTACTCGCGAATCAGATACGACCCCGGCGTCCACACGGCCATGAACATATCGACGCTGGCGCGGCCGTCGGTGGGGACGAGTGCTTCGACCTCGACGTAATTGGTCTGCGGCGCGGGAAAGCGCACCGTGTAACGGATTGCCGCTGCCGGCTGCGCGAAGCTGCGTGCAGCGGAGGCAACGAGCAGGATGAGTAATGGCGCAACACGACGGACGGGCTGCGTACGCATGCCGAAAGTCTATGGCAAAGTAGAGGAATGCAGACCGTTTCAGGAATGACGATAAAAGGGGATCTGAGCGCCGACGAGGACATCACGTTCGACGGCGCCTTCGAAGGCTCGATCGAACTGCCGCATCATCGCTTCGTCGCCGGAAAGGGCGCTCGCGTGAATGCGACGATTATTGCCAGGACGGTAACGGTCGACGGCCACCTGGAAGGACATATCGCAGCCGACGTGGTCGACATCGGCCCGACCGCGACCGTATCGGCGAGCATCGTGTCGGAAAAGCTCGCGGTGGAAGAGGGGGCGAACGTCAACGCGAGCGTGAACACCGAACGTGCGAGGGCTGCCGGCAACGTTGCGCGTCACCGGCAGACCCCTAAAACCTAGAACCGAGCACCTCGAGAACCCCAGAACGCGAGAACCCGAGACCCGAGATCCGTCTGTTTACCAGCGCGGCTCGGTCCGACGGCCGCGGCCGGCGCCCGCGCCGTATCCGCCGCCGCCACCGAATCCGCCGCCGGCGGCCTTCGGGCGCGCCTCGTTCACGGTGAGGCTGCGGCCGCCGAGCTGATGCTCGTTGAGCATCGAGATCGCCTTCTGCGCATCTTCGTCCGACGCCATCTCGACGAACGCAAAGCCGCGCGCGCGGCCGGTGGCCTGATCGCGCATGACGTTGACGCTGTCAACCGTGCCGGCAGTCGCAAACAGGGCCCCGAGGTCCTGGTCGTTGGTGTCGTAAGGAAGGTTGCCGACGTAGAGTTTTCTTGCCATTGAATCGTTTCTCGCTTTCGCCCCGTCCATGCGGAGCATCTGACGTGCGATCGCCCTCCGAGACCGGCACCATGCCGAGTCGACCGAAGCGATCGCTGCGATGGAGGCTGCGTTGCTGAAAGAAACTGACGGGAGAAGCGAGAACTGACGGACTCGATTCGGCTCGGAGCTGCTAGAGCAGGAAGCTGTCTTCCACCTGACTCGAACATCATATCACGATCGTGCCGCCGCGCCCCGGAACCTCTCAGCGTCGCAGCGCAAAAGATACAAGGAGGTTGCCGGCAAGCCGCCGATGCGGCGCAGAAAGTGCAGGAAGCCGCGGGCAAAGACGAGCCGCGGTTCGTCCTGCCCCGCTGAGTTGACGGGGACAGCCGCGGCTTTCACGAGGTCGGCCGTTTGATGGATCCTCGCCTTCTCTCCCTCCTGTCACGTCAGCGC
>JBKPSE010000180.1:0-2260 GCA_046765855.1 Acidobacteriota bacterium
GCCCAGTGCAGCGCCGTCATGCCGTCGCCTTGCGCGGCGTTGACATCTTCACCCGCGGCAATCAGCGCGCGCACCGCGGCCGCGTCCGATTGCATCGCCGCGTCGGCGACACGCGATCCTTCGGCGGAGAGGTGCGTCAGCATGCCGAACAGCACCACAGAGCCCAGAATTGCGCCGAGCGTATCTCTGAGTTTCATATCAGCGGCATACCCTGTCTGATTTCAGAGGAGACCAGGAGTTCAGGACTTCAAAAGACAATTGACGTTCTCCTGATCTCCTTCCTCCTGGAAATCGTCACACGACCGTCGTCGCGACGCTGTTCAGATCCATCGCGCCGGTGCTATCGCCGAACGATGGCAGCTCGTCGAGGCCGAGCCCGTGCAGCAGCGTCAGCATCGCGTTGGCCATTGGCGTGCCGTCGGCCGCCTTCACGTGCAGGTTGCCCTTCAGCATGCCGTTGGCATGGCCGGCGAGGAACAACGGGCAGCGCTTGTGATTGTGCGTGTTCGAGTTCCCCATCGGCGAGCCGTAAATGATCAGCGTCTTGTCGAGCAGGTTTCCATCGCCTTCCTGGATGCTCTTCAGCTTGTCGAGGAAGTACGGCACCAGGCTGACGTGGTACTTGTTGATCTGCGCGAACTGCATCACGCGCGTTTCGTTCTCGCCGTGATGCGAGGCGGGATGGAACGGCAGCGGTGCGCCGCTCTCCGGATAGACGCGCGCCGAGCCGTCGCGTCCGAGCTTGAACGAGAAGACACGGGTAATGTCGGCGGCGAACGCGATCGCCTGCAGGTCGTACATCAGCTTGACGTGCTCGCTGAACGAGTCGGGCACGCCCATCGGCGCGCCGGGCAGCTCGCGCGGCTCGCCGCTCGCGTTGTAGGACTCGACGCGCTGGATGCGCCGCTCGATCTCGCGGACCTCGGTCAGATATTGATCGAGGCGGGCGCGATCGGCAGGGCCGAGGCCTTTGGCGATCCGCGCCACTTCGGTGGTGACCCAGTCGAGGATGCTGCGGTCGGTGCGCCGGTTCGCGGCGCGTTCGGCCGGCGTCGCACCGACGCCGAACAACTGATCGAATGCGGCGCGCGGATCGCGGACCATCGGCAGCGGATCCTTCGGGCTCGCCCAGCTGATGGTGTCGGTATAGACGCAGGCATAGCCGTAGGCGCAGCCTCCCGCCTGATCGACGTTCTCGATGCACAGCTGCATCGACGGGATCGGCGTCTCCTGGCCGAAGCGCTGCGCATACAGCTGATCCAGCGACGTGCCGACGCGGACGTCGGATCCTTCCGTCTGCTTCGGATGCATCTGCGTCAGGAAAACGGCGCTCGAGCGGAAGTGGTCGCCGCCAATCTCCGGCGTCGTCACCGCTTCGGCCCCCTTGCAATCCGTGTTGCTGATGATCGTCAGATAGTCGCGGTACGGCTCGAGCGGCGCGAGGCTGCTCGGCGACAGATCGAAGTCACGCCCCGCGGCGGCAGGCGACCAGAGGTTCTTGGCGAGCCCGACCTGCGTGCTGCCCGCGGCGCCATGCACCTGCTCGATGCACGCGAGCCGCGTCTTCCCGGCCGCGGCCGACTTCGCCAGCAGCGTGCGCGCCGGCACCATCGCGTCGAGGAACGGCAGCGCGACCGTCGCGCCCATGCCCCGCAGAACCGTGCGCCGCGAGATGTGCTTCTTCTGTAGATACAGGTCTGCTCCATCTATATCCGAGGGGCTTCGCCCCTCGGCACGCCTTCGCTGAGCTTCGGCGGTGTCCGCCGTAGCCTTGGCGAAGGCGGAACTCCCCTACACGCTCTCTCGCTCGCCGGCGGCTCGCTCCGTTCGCGTGGCGCGCTCACGGTGTTCGCTCGCGCGACTAATCAGTCGTCGCATCGGCCTTGCTCATGCGAAACGCCGGGCTCTTCACGATCCCGAACACGAACGACGAGAAATGATTCTGATTGGCGGCCGCGTCGCGGACGATCTTCCGCACGACCGGCATGTCGTAGTACTCGAGCCGCCGGCCGAGTCCGTACGCCATCAGGTTCTCGGTGAAGGTGCGCAGCACCGTGTCCTTGTGTCTGATCATGGCCGCGCGCAAGCCCACCGGTCCGGCCAGCGTCGTCCCGTCGTAGAGCGTGCCCGACGCGTCGATCGGATTGCTGCCGTCGCGGATGCGCCACATGCCGACGACGTCGAAGTTCTCGAGCGCAAGGCCGATCGGATCGATGACGCGGTGGCACGAGACGCACTGCGGACTCTTGCGGTGCTCTTC
>JBKPSE010000181.1:0-6739 GCA_046765855.1 Acidobacteriota bacterium
CCTTGCACCCGCGGTTGATGTTCTCGACGCCGTAGAGTGCGGCGTTGCCGGTGTTTTTCACGCCGGGCGGGAAGTGGATGCCGCTGATGAAGCGGACGGTACGCGACGACAGCGGCGCCTGATCGTTGGCGAACATCGCGCCGGCGCGCGCGACCGACACGGCGATGTCCGGCGTGCGCTCCTCTGCGCCGGGGCGCGCGTAGACGCCGACGATAGCTCCCGTGCGATCGACGACTGCCGCGGCGAGGGTGTCGTCGCTCAGCGCGGTCGCCGCGATCGTCAGCACGGCGCGCACGTCGTCAGCGGTCAACGTCTGCGCGATTCCGCCGGCGCGATCGGATGGTGTGGTCTGTGAAAAAAGAACCGGCCCTGACGCGAGCACGGTCGTCGTCAGGGCCGCTGTGGCCACCAGGCGCGGGACGTTCACGCCGGGGATTCTATTACGTTTTACTTCCTGCCAAACGTCTCGCGATAGCCGCGCCGGAAGCCGGCGCGATAGCCCGCCTGATAGTCAGCCTTGTTGCCCATGCTCGGCTGATAACCGGAGTCCGCGGTTTCGAGCTCGCGCTGCCCTTCGAGATCCCAGAACTTGTCTTCGCGTCCGGCCTGCTGCCCTTCCTGGTGTCCGCGTTCGTAGCCGGAACGGAACGCCGGCGTCTGCTGCGGCAGCATCGTTGCCGGAGAGTTGTCCCACTCTTGCCGCGAAAGGCGGCCGTCGCGGTTGGCGTCGAGCCGATCGAACGCGGCCTGGTTCCAGTGCCACTCGTCGCGCGCGATGAAGCCGTCGCTGTTGACGTCGACGCTGCGGAATTCGTCCTGCGCGCCCGACTCGGTGCCGACCGCTTCGGCTCGCGTCAGCACGCCGTCGCGATTGGCATCGAGCGCGTTGAACACGGCCGTGCTGCCATGCCACTCGTTTCGCGACAGGCGCCCGTCGCGATTGGTGTCGAGGTCGGCGAAGCGATCCTCGCGATCGTCATCGTCGGTGCTGCCGAGGAACTCGGCACGGCTGATGTTGTTGTCGCGGTTCCGATCGATGCGGGAGAACAGCTCGGAACTGGCGTGCCATTCGTTGCGCGCCAGCCGCCCGTCGCCGTTGTGATCGAGCGCGCGGAAGCGCGCCTCGGTCCAGTCGTCCTCATAGTCCATCGAGGTTTCGATGTCGCGATCGTCCCAGCGATCGCCGCGGCGCGCGCCGGGCCGCACTTCGTCGCCCGACAGCTTGCCGTCGCCGTTCCAGTCGTGATTGCGGAAAGAGCGAGCGTTGCCGCGCCATTCGTTGCGCGTGATTACGCCGTCGCGATTGGTGTCCATGCCCTGGAAGCGCATGCCCTGCGCTTCGACGCCGGCGCTCAACGCGAGACAGACTCCTGCCGCCAGGAATACAGATGACTTCATGACCTTCTCCTCTATTAATGAGAGAGCAAGGCATGTACCTCCCGACGCTCAGCCGTTATTCGAATGGCAGAGGTGACTGGGTCAGGATGGGAATGCGCAGGCGCCCGGCGCCGTTGGTCGCGAAGAGCGGCTCACGGCCCACACGTCCCACTGCCTCGTCGGCGGCACGGTTGAACGCGTCGAGCAGATCGAGTGTCTTGACGCCGGGCTTTCGCGGTCGCCGCAGCTGCCGCAGCAGCGCCGCGGTAAAGAACCCGTGCACGCTGTTTTCCCGCGCGCGCGAATCAGCAGCACACGATGCGAGCACCACGGGCCTCCGATCGTCGGGAAGCTCCTCGAGCGTCTTCACCAGCCGGCGCATGCGATCTTCGGCATGGCACGTGTCGACGATCAACACGCGCAGCCGCGCCGCCGCCACGGCCGCGAGTGTCTCGATGATGGGGGCATCGTTGAACAGGTGACCGCTCCAGAAGAGGAGCAGTAGGTCGAGATCGGCGAGCTCGGCGCAGAAGGAAAGATGCGCGTCGACGGCGGGCGGCGTCGCCTGCGCGCCGGTGAGGCAGCGATTGCGCTCGGCGCGCCAATAACCGAGCTGCGCGAACGTCCACGAGACGCCGAAGGCATCGCGCTCGGCGGATCGAACGGTCGCGCCGTTCGCGTCGCGGTTCACGCCGATCGAGAGCAGGTGATACCTGAAGTCCCGCGCTGGCATGAAAGGGGTCGATTGATGTGTCGGTTCCGGCCACGGAGTTCTTTAGCCACGGAACACGCGGACAGCAAGCCACGGAATACACGGAACACACGGGGCAGGAAGCTACGGAATACACGGAATGCCCGGATCAGCGAAGCCACGGAGTACACGGAATACGCGGATCAGAACGCCAGGCGGATCACATGGATTGCACGGGTCAGAAGACCACCACGGATCACAATCCTGTTGTGGAATGTCGCAGCGTTGCGGCGAAGCAGGGATCGTCGTTTGAATCGCTGCAACCACTTAGAGGCGGCATGGAAGGTGATACGGCGAGGGCGTGCGCGTGTCTTCACTGCTTGCCGCCGTAGCGTTGGTCAGCGGGATGGTTGCGGTCGCTTCCGCGGCACTGCCGCCATCTCTTGACGGTTCGCTCGAGGGACGGCAGGTGTTTCCGACGTCGAACTGGTGGAATCTGGATGTCAGTGCCGCGCCAATCGATCCGAACTCGGGGACGTTCATCAGTTTCGTCAGCGGCCGCACTGCCTCGAATCCAACCGCGCCGCGCCGCGTGCATCCGGACTTCGGACCTTCTCCTTATGGCATTCCCTACGTAGTCGTTTCCGGCGATCAGCCGCTGGTCCGGCCGTACTGGACTGCGTACGGGGATGAAAGTGATGAAGGCGCGCCGGGGCGCGAGCTCGGATATCCGATTCCTTCAGAGGCAAAGACGCAGGCCGGTTACATCGAAGGCGGCGCTGCCGGCGGCGGTCTCAGCGGCGATCGCCATCTGTTGATCGTCGACCGCGATCACTGGCTGCTGTATGAGACCGCGGCGACATACTGGAACGCGGCGGCAAATCGCTGGGAGGCGAACTGCGGCGCCATCTTCAACCTTGCGACGAACGATCGCCGTCCCGAAACATGGACGTCAGCCGATGCCGCCGGACTGGCGATCTTTCCGGGTCTCGTGCGCTACGACGAGGTGTATGGCAGCAGCGAGATCCGCCATGCCTTTCGCGTCACCGTGCGCGCCACGAACGGCTACGTCTGGCCGGCATCGCATCGCGCCGGCTCGACCGCGGGTGCGTTGCCGATGGGCGCGAGACTACGATTGAAAGCTTCCAAGGATCTGTCGGGTTATCCGGCGGCGATGCAGCGCGTCTTCCGCGCCTTTCAGCGCTACGGGTTGATCGTTGCCGACAATGGCTCCGACATGTACGTGTCGGGAACCATGGATGCGCGGTGGGACAACGACGTGTTGAACCCCGCGTTCCATGCGCTCACCGCCGACGACTTCGAGGTCGTGCAGCTCGGCTGGCGCGGTACGCTGCGGCCGCAGCCGCCGCTCAACCTTCGCATCATCCGCTGATAACATACGGGTCGATCATGGACCCGCGCGCGCGGATGGTCGCCGAGCAGATCCGCTCGAGGGGCGTGCGCGATGAACGCGTGCTCGACGCGCTCGTCCGCGTCCCGCGCGAGACCTTCGTCCCCGACGCGCTGCGCTCCGAAGCGCATGGAGATCATCCGGTCTCCATCGGCCACGGTCAGACGATCTCCCAGCCCTACATCGTCGGTTACATGACCGAAGCGTTGCGCCTCGAACCCGCGCATCGCGTGCTGGAGATCGGGACGGGATGCGGCTATCAGACGGCCGTCCTCGCCGAGCTCGCCGCAGAAGTGTATTCAGTAGAAGTGATCCCCGAGCTTGCCGATCGTGCGCGACGCACCTTGGCCAGCCTGGGCTACGCGAACGTTCAGATACGCGCGGGCGACGGCTACGAGGGTTGGCCGGAACACGCGCCATACGATCGCATCATCGGCGCCGCGGCGGCCGAACGGATTCCGCGCGCGCTGCTCGATCAGCTCGTCGATGGCGGCATCCTCGTCATGCCGATTGGCGTGTTTCACCAGGATCTGGTCGTCGTGCAGAAGCGAGGCGAGGAGGCCGACACGCTGGCGACGCTTCCGGTGCGCTTCGTACCGATGGTGAGGGGCAGGGGTGTAGGCGGTTGACAGTGGCAGTTGGCAGTTGGCGGTTAGCAGTTGGCAGTCGGCAGTGGGCAGTTGGCAGTGGGGAGTTTGCAGTAGGCAGCGGTTCGCGGTTCGCAGTGCGGGGCAGTTGTACTTCGCAGCCGGCATGTGCGGTCAGGCGTCGGCGGAGGGGACGGAGAGGGGCGGTTTGGGCGAATCCGCGACCTTGTCGCCGCTGTAATAGACGCGCTCGAGGAATAACCCCGAGGCGGGAGCCGTCAATGCAGCCGGGAGCTCCGAGCGTTCCTGGAGAAATGCCGCGGCCTCTGCGGCGGTGAACTCGCCGCGGCCGACAGCGGCCAGGATGCCGACGATGCGGCGGACCATGCGCCAGAGGAAATGCGATCCGAGGATCCGCACCAGGATCAGATCGCCATCCTCGCGCACCTCGAGTCGATCGACGAGGACCTTTGTCGATTTCTCGCCGGGTTCATCGGCCGCGAACGAGGCGAAGTCGTGCATGCCTTCGAACATCCGCGCGGCTTCGCGCATCGACGGGACGTCGAGATCCTCCTTTATCCACCAGACGTACGGTTTGAAGAACGCGGTCTTGCGCCGGGAGATCTGATAGAGATAACTGCGCGCCTCGGCGTTGTGGCGGGCATGGAATTTATGCGGGACCTTGTCGATCGCGCGGATATAGATGTCGGCCGGCAGCGCGTCGTTGACGCGGCGGCGTAGCGTCTCCGGCGGCAGGTCCGTATAAATCTCGAGATGGGCGATCTGCCCGAGCGCATGGACGCCGGCGTCGGTCCGGCCGGCGCCGTACAACTCGAACTCGCGCCGTCGTGCGGCTTCAGCGATCGCGCGCTCGAGCTCACCGGCCACGGTGCGCGCGTTCTTCTGGATCTGCCAGCCGCTGTAGCGCGTCCCGTTGTATTCGATCAGCAGTTTGAAGCGAGGCATTGCAGTGCGGCACTGGCAATCGCGGTGTCCTGGAAGCCGACGCCGGTGAGATCGGCAATCGTAATCTGATCCGGCGCGGTCCGTCCGTGCTTGATGCCGGCGGCGATCTCCCCCAGCTCGGCGTGCACGCGGTCGGCGCGCAGCAGTCCGGCATCGATCGCATGCCGCAGCTCGCCGAACGACGCACATTGCGTGAGTCGATCGACGACCACCAGGTCGGCCCGCGCGAGACAGTCCGCTTCGAGTTCCTGCTTGCCCGGCGAATCGGATCCAAGCGCGGTGACGTGCTGGCCGGGGCGCAGCCAGTCGCCGCGTATCAGCGGCGCACGCGCCGGTGTGGCAGTGATCAGCAGGTCCGCCTCGCGACACACCGCCTCCGGCGACGCCACGGCGGCTGCGTCCAGCCCTTCGGCCTGCATCTCGCGGATGTAGGCGTCGAGGTGCGCGCGGCTCGGACTCCACGCCACGACGCGGCTAAACGATCGCACGACGCGCAGGCACTGAATCTGGTAGCGCGCCTGCAGTCCCGATCCGAGCACGCCGACGACGGCGATGGTTGACGGGGCGAGGAGGTCGGCGGCGACGGCGCCCGCCGCGCCGGTGCGGATATCGGTGAGGAAGCCGTTATCGAGCAGCAGCGCGACCGGAAGTCCCGTGGCGGCGTCGAATACCGCCATCAACCCTGATCCACTGGGCAGGCCGCGCGCCGGATTGTCGTAGAAGCCGCTGGCGATCTTCACGGCGACGTGCGGCACGCCGTCGATCAGCGCTGTCTTGATGTGGAACTCGCCGTGATGCGACGGGACGTCGAGATTGATGACGGCGGGGACGTGGGCGCGGCCGTGCCCGTCGGCGGCGAACGCGTCGCGCATCGACTGCACCGCGATGGCGGGCGTGATCACCGCGCGCAGATCGTTTTCTGAAATCGTGCGGATCATCACCGTCCCGCCACCGGAGAGCAGCCTGCTGTGAGAGTCACGGAATGTAGGCAATGGCGTCGATCTCGACGCGCAGGCCGTCGCCGGGCAGACCGGAAACCTCCACGGTCGTGCGCGCCGGCCGATGCGAGCCGAAGGCGCGCCCGTAGACCTCGTTCATCTTCGGAAACTCTTTCATGTCGACGAGGAACACGCCGCAGCGCAGCACGTGCTGCATGGAGGTGCCGGCCGCGGCGAGAATGGCCGCGATGTTCTTCAAGACCTGTTCGGTCTGCGCCTCCACCGAGTCGCCGGCCAGCCTGCCGGTTGCCGGGTCGCGCCCAGCCTGTCCCGAGACGAACACGAGATTGCCCAACCGCATGCCCGGAGAGTAGGGGCCGACGGGAGAGGGAAGGTCGCGGGCGGTGACCGGTTGCGCTTGTTCGGGCATCCAGTCATCCTAAGCGAAGTCGTGCTGATGCCGATGCGCGCCCTTGCGTTCGTTGCTGCCGCGGCGGTCTGCCTCGGTGCCGTCCAGTTCCCCGACGCGCGCGAAGCGCTGCGCCTCGGCCGCACGCAGGACGAGGCGCTGTTCGCGTCGTTCGCGAAAGGGTATCAGCTCAGCGCGTCCGATCCGGTGGCCAGCGCCGAAATCATCACCGAATTCCGCCGCGCCGTGCTGATCGTGCGCGAGCACGCGCAGCAAGGGGAGTTCGGGTTCACCGAACGGGATCTCGACGTCGCGATGAAGCCGTACCGGGGGCTGATAACGTTCGTCGTCCAGGTGCAG
>JBKPSE010000182.1:0-4744 GCA_046765855.1 Acidobacteriota bacterium
ACCGAGAAGCCGTGGCCATAGCCGCAATTGAGGGTGAGCGACTCGCCGCCGCGGCGCAGATGCGAAAGTGCGTCGAGATGCGCGGCGACAAGGTCGCTGACATGGATGTAGTCGCGCAGGCAGGTGCCGTCGGGGGTGTCGTAATCAGTACCGAAGATGGAGAACGTATCCCTTCCGAGCGCCGCATCGATCGCGCGCGGAATCAGGTGCTGCTCGGGATGATGATCCTCGCCGAGCGCACCATCCGGATCGGCCCCGGCGGCATTGAAATAGCGCAGGACGACGCTGCGCAGACCGTAGGCGGTTTCGAAATGCGGCAGCGCACGCTCGACCGCGAGTTTGGTCTCACCGTAGGCGTTGATCGGCCGCTGCGGATGGCTCTCGGTGATCGGCGTTTCGATCGGATTGCCGAAGGTGGCCGCGGTCGACGAAAAAATCAGATGTTTGATTCCGGCTTCGACAGCCGCGCGAATCACCGACAGCGCGCCGCCGACGTTGTTGTCATAGTAGCCGAGCGGATCCCGGACGGAATCGCCGACGGACAGCCACGCGGCGAAGTGCAGGACGGCATCGACGGAGTGCGCCCGGATGACTTCACGCAGCCGCGGCGTATCGTTGATGTTTCCCTCCTCGAGCGCTGCGCCTGCCGCTTTGGCCGCCGCCCGGTGCCCGGCGCTCAGGTCGTCGTAGATGACGACGTCGGCACCGGAGGTGCGCAACGCCTTGACGGTGTGGCTGCCGATATAGCCGGCGCCACCGGTGACGAGCACGCTCACCGGCGTCCCATCGAGTAGTAGGTGAAGCCGAGACCGCGCAGCTGTTCGGGATTGTAGATGTTGCGTCCGTCGAACACGACCGGCGTTTTGAGGAGCTTCTTGATGCGCGCGAAGTCCGGCTCGCGGAATTCGTGCCACTCGGTGACGATCGCGAGCGCGTCGGCGCCCGACAGCGCCTCGTAGCTTCGCTCTTTGAAGTCCACGCGAGTGCCGAAGAGACCGCGCGCGACCTTCAACGCCTCCGGATCGTACGCCGCGACCGTCGCACCGGCGTCGAGCAGCGCGTTGATCAGCGGGACCGCAGGCGCTTCGCGCATGTCGTCCGTCTTCGGCTTGAAGGCGAGACCCCACAGCGCGATGCGCCGGCCCTTCAGCGATCCGAAGTGATGCTTCATCTTGCCGAACAGCCGCACCTTCTGCCGCTCGTTGACGTTCTCGACCGCCTGCAGGATCTCGAACTGATAATTCCTGGCGGCCGCGAACTTCATCATCGCCTTGACGTCTTTCGGGAAACAGCTGCCGCCGTAGCCGACGCCGGGGAACAGGAACGCGGGTCCGATGCGGCGATCGGAGGCGACCGCCCGCCGCACCTGGTCGACGTCCGCGCCGACCAGCTCGCAGACGTTTGCCACCTCGTTCATGAACGAGATGCGCGTCGCCAGCATCGCGTTCGCCGCGTACTTGCACAGCTCGGCGCTGGCGCAGTCCATCATCATGATCGGGGCGCCGGTCCGCGTAAACGGCGCGTAGAGCTCCTTCATGATTTCGCCGGCGCGCTGATCGTCGGCGCCGATGACGACGCGGTCGGGCTTCATGAAGTCTTCGATCGCCGCCCCCTGCTTGAGGAACTCGGGGTTGCTCACGACGCTGAAAGGATGCGACGTCTCTTTTTTGATGACCTCGCGCACCCTCTCGCTCGTGCCGACCGGCACCGTGCTCTTGTCGACCACGACCTTGTAGCCGTTCATCGCCTTGCCGATCTGGCGCGCGACTTCGAGGACGTGGCGGAGATCGGCGGAGCCGTCCTCGCCGGTGGGCGTGCCGACGGCGATGAAGACGATTTGCGCGTTGCGCACCCCCTTGGACAGGTCGGTGGTGAACGTCAGCCGCTTCTCGGAGCGGTTCCGCCGCACGAGCTCTTCGAGCCCGGGCTCGTAAATCGGAATGCGGCCGCGCTGCAGCGCACGAATCTTCGCCGGATCCTTGTCGACGCAAATCACGTCATTGCCGTTTTCGGCCAGACAGGCGCCCGCCACCAATCCGACGTACCCCGAACCGACGACTGCGATCTTCATAAACGGCGTACGCTAACACGAACCGCAAAATCGTGTCAATTAATAGAGGCATAAGGAGTTGGCGCCACAACAGGTTGTGCTACCATGCCCCGGCGTGCGCATCCTCCTCGACTATCGTCCGGCGCTGCGCCAGCGAACCGGGGTCGGCGAGTACGTGCACGAGTTGGCTGCCGCGCTCGCCCGCCGTCTTGGGCCGCCGGATTCGCTGACGCTGTTCTCGAGCTCGTGGAAAGATCGGCTCCAGGCGTCGATTCCTGCGGCGCGCACGGTCGACGCAAGAGTTCCGGTCCGGCTGTTGAATTTCGGCTGGCACCGGCTCGGGTGGCCGGCCATCGAACGCTTCGCCGGCCCCGTGGACATTGCGCATTCGCTTCATCCCCTGCTGATGCCCGCACGCCGCGCTCGCCAGGTCGTCACCATTCACGATCTCGACTTTCTCGACCATCCCGGCCGTACCGCGCGCGAAATCCGCCGCGATTACGCCGCGCTCGCGCCGCAGCACGCCCGCCGCGCCGACGCTGTCGTGGCCGTGTCGCAGTTCACAGCCGGCGAGGTCACCCGCCGCCTGGGCGTTTCTTCCGATCGCATCGTGGTGTGCCCGCCCGGCGCGCCGGCATGGCCCGCTCGTGCCGAGGCGCGTCCGCGCGGACCGATTCTCTTCATGGGCACGCTGGAACCGCGCAAGAACGTCGGAACATTGCTGCGCGCCTACCGTGAACTGCTGCGCGGGATGTCCGATGCGCCGGACTTATGGCTGGCCGGCGCCGCAACCGAAGCGGCGGCGGAATGGCTGCAGGCGATCGCTCAACCGCCGCTCGCCGGCCGCGTCAAACATCTCGGGTATATCCAGAGCGATCGCCGATACGATCTCTACGCCCAGGCTTCAATGCTCGTCCTTCCCTCCTATCTCGAAGGCTTCGGGATTCCCGCGCTCGAGGCGATGACCGTTGGCCTGCCGGCCATCGTCAGCAATCGAGGCGCGCTGCCGGAAGTCACCGGCGGAGCGGCGGCGGTCGTGGAACCGGACGACGTCGAGGCGATTGCGGAGGCGATGCGCGGGTATCTGGAGGATCCCGGCCGCGCCGCGGCGGCGACGGCTCGAGGGCTGGCGCGCGCGAAGCAGTATTCCTGGGACGCCAGCGCCGGCGTCCTGCTGGAACGCTACCGCCAGCTCGCATGAATGCCGAACCGCTCACGATCGGCATCGACGCGCGCGAGCTGCTCGGCGAACCCACCGGTGTCGGCCGCTATCTTGGCGAATTGCTGCGCCGGTGGACGAGACGAGAGGATCGGAGCACGCGACAGCTGCTGCTCTATACGCCGGAGGCGCTGCCGTTCCTGAACACGGTGCCGGCGGATGCGAACGTGCGCGAAGTGGTCGCGGGATCCGGCCGCGGCACCTGGTGGGAACAGACGCACTTGCGCCGCGCCGTCCGATCGAATCCGCCTGACATCTTCTTCGCCGGCGCGTATACGGCGCCGCTGGCACTGGGCGTTCCGCTCGCGGTGACCATTCACGACGTCTCATTTGCCGCCCATCCCGAATGGTTTCGCCCGCGCGAAGGGGCGCGGCGGCGGCTGCTGACCCGGCAGGCGGCGCGTGCCGCAGAGGTGGTGTTCACCGATTCACAGTTCTCGAAGCAGGAGATCATCGATCGCCTGTCGGTGCCATCCGAACGGGTACGGGTGATTCCCCCTGGAGTGACGCGGCGCGCGCCCGGCACGACTCGCGAGCCGCTTGTGCTCTTCGTCGGATCGATCTTCAACCGGCGGCGGCTGCCGTCCACGATCACCGCCTTTGCCGCGGCTACCGCCACCCGGCCGGACACGCGCCTGTTGATTGCCGGCCCCGATCGAAGTTACCCGGCGCTCGACCTCGCGGGCCTCGCCGCCGAGGCCGGCGTCGGCAAGCGGGTGGAGCTTCGCGATTACGTCAGCGAATCCGAGCTCGACACGCTCTACGCGTCCGCATCCGTGTTCGTGTTCCTGTCCGAGTACGAGGGGTTCGGCCTGACGCCGCTCGAGGCCCTCTCGGCGGGAGTGCCGATCGTCGTGCTCGATACACCGATCGCTCGTGAGGTGTACGGCGAGGCGGCGTGGTACGTCCCAGCTGAGTCGGACGTGCGGAGCGCGACGATCGCCATTCGCACTTTGCTCGACGACCACGCCGCGCGCGAGCGGGTCCTCGCGCCGGCGGCGTCGGTCCTGGCGCGATATTCATGGGATGCGGCCGCCGACGAAACGCTTGCCGCCATCGAGGAAGCGGCGCGGGGATGAGCCTGCTGTCAATCATCATCGTCAGCTTCAACGCGCGCGCCGATCTGGTGAACTGTCTGCTCTCTTTGAAAAAGAATGCACCCTCGCACCCCCACGAGATCATCGTCGTCGACAACGCCTCGAGCGACGACAGCGTAGCGGCCGCCCAGCGGATTGCCGGCGTGCAGGTCATCCCCCTCGATCGCAATGTCGGGTTCGCGGCGGCGAACAACACCGGTATACGGGCCAGCACAGGGGAGCTGCTGATGCTTCTCAACAGCGACACGCTGGTGCCGCCCGGCGCCGTCGATGCCCTCGTCGAGCGGCTACGCTCCGTCCCTGAGGCCGCGATCGCCGGTCCGCGACTCGTCGACGGTGACGGAGTCCCGGAGTTGTCGTTCGGTAAGATGATTGGGC
>JBKPSE010000183.1:0-3479 GCA_046765855.1 Acidobacteriota bacterium
CGCTTCCGGTATTCGTGGATCGACCGGCGTGCCCAACGTCGGCGTCACCCAGCGCAACTGCTCGCGCGCGACTCGACGCTGAATCGCGCCAATCATCTGCGGCTGAATATCTTCGGCGTACACGTGACCGTTCGGGCCGACGCGGCGCGCCAGGCGAACGGTGAACCATCCGCCGCCGGCGCCAAGATCGGCGACGACGCTGCCTTCGCCGATTTGGAGGGCATCCATGATCTGATCGGGCCGTTGCCACGCATCGCGATCGGGCCCTTCGAGCTCACCCAGTCGTTCCGGTGGGAACAGCCGCGCGTGTTGCGCGTCGAGCGCTGCGGTGCCGAGCGCCAGCATCGCCGCCAGCGCGAAACGCCTCACGCCTTCGTCCTCGATCCGGGAATCCCGGGCGAGGTCATCTCTTCGGGAGAGAGGATCTCTGCCAGCTTCTCTTCAGGAAGGAGCTTGCGCTCGCGGACGATGTCGGCGATCGAGCGGCCAGTCCTGACCGCCGTCTTGGCGATGTCGGCGGTCTGCGCGTATCCGATGTAGGGGCTGAGCGCCGTCGCGACGGCGGTGCTGCGATCGAGCAGCTCGCGGCATCTCGCTTCGTCGGCGGCAATGCCCGCAATGCATCGATCGGCGAGGACGCGCATCGCGTTGCCGAAGATGTTCGTGGCATGCAGCGCGTTCCACGCCATCACCGGCATCATCACGTTCAGCTCGAGCTGTCCGGCGGCGGCGGAAGCAAGCACGGCGGCATCGCAGCCGAAGACCTGCTGGCAGACTTGATTGACCATCTCCGGCACGGATGGATTCACCTTGCCGGGCATGATCGACGAGCCGGGCTGCACAGCAGGAAGGAGCACCTCCGCGAGGCCGGCGCGGGGGCCGCTCGCCATCAGACGCAGATCCGACGCGATCTTGTCGACTTCGACGGCCAGCCGCCGCAGTGCGCCGGAGTAGGCGAGCACATCGCCCATGCTCTGAGTGACGCGGAACCGGTTGCGGGCGGGCTCGAGGCGCAGTCCTGTGGCCGTGGCAAGATTCGCAACTGCTGCCCGCGTGACGTCATCACCAGCGTTGAGTCCCGTACCCAGCGCGGTCGCCCCCAGATTCAGTTCGTGCAGGCTCTCCGCGGCGCGCTCGAGCTCGCGCAGCGCATGACGGACGTTCGCCGCGTAGCCGCCGAACTCCTGTCCTAATGTGATCGGTACCGCGTCCTGCAGGTGCGTGCGCCCCGTTTTCAGAATGGCGGCGAATTCGGTCGCCTTCGTCTCGAGCGCCTCCGCGAGGCGAATGCCCGACGCCAGCAACTCTGGAAGGACGAGGAGCAGCGACACACGCGTCGCGGTGGGGAAGACATCGTTCGTCGATTGCCCCATGTTCACGTGATCGTTGGGGTGGACGCGCTTGTAAGTACCGCGCGGTTCGCCGAGGAGCTCCGCGGCGCGGTTGGCGAGCACCTCGTTGGTGTTCATGTTGTGCGAGGTGCCGGCGCCGGCCTGGTACACGTCAACGACGAACTGATCGCGGAGTTTGCCGGCGATGATTTCGTCTGCGGCCTGGACGATGGCGTCGGCAATGGAACGGTCGAGGCGACCGAGCGCACCGTTGGCGCGCGCGCACGCCTGCTTGATCAACACCGTCGCCGTGACGAGCGCGGAGGGCGCCTTCAGACCGCTGATCGGAAAATTGTCGACCGCGCGCTGCGTCTGCACGCCGTAATACGCGTCGGCAGGGACCTGCAGCTCGCCGAGCGGATCGCGTTCGACGCGCGTCGCCATTACCGTCAATTATACTGCCCGGTATGCTTCCCTCTTTCTTCGAGAGCATGGTCGCGCTGATCACTCGCACCTCGACGGATCTGCCGCCTGACGTGCGAAAGGCGATGGGGCTGGCGTTGGCTACCGAAGAGCCCGCGACGCGCGCCGGTCAGGCGCTCACGATCATCGCGCAGAACATCGATCAAGCGGCGAGCTGCGAGGGACCGATCTGTCAGGACACCGGCATGCCGACCTTCGAGGTGAAGGTACCGGTCGGCGCAAATCAAATCTGGATGAAGCAGGAAATCCGCAACGCGGTCGCCGAAGCGACGAGACGCGGCAAGCTGCGGCCGAACTCCGTTGATTCCATCACGGGCGAGAATTCCGGCAACAATCTGGGACCTGGGACACCGATCATTCACTTCGAACAATGGGACAAGGACGAGATCGAAGTGAAGCTGATTCTGAAGGGCGGCGGCTGCGAGAACACGAACGCCCAATACGCGCTGCCTGCCGATCTCGACCACCTGGGCCGGGCCGACCGCTCGCTCGACGGCGTGCGCAAATGCATCCTGCACGCGGTCTGGAAGGCGCAGGGCAAGGGCTGCGCACCCGGCGCGGTCGGCGTGTGCGTCGGCGGCGACCGCACGTCAGGCTATCTGCACGCGAAGGAACAGCTGTTCCGGACGCTCGACGATCGCAATCCCGATCCGCGCCTGGCGGCGATCGAAGACGCGGTCATGGACGCGGCCAATCAACTGACCGTCGGCCCGATGGGATTTGGCGGCGGGACGTCGCTGATCGGCTGCAAGATCGGCGCGCTCAATCGCCTGCCCGCCAGTTTCTTCGTCTCGGTCGCCTACGATTGCTGGGCCTTTCGCCGGCTCGGCGTGACGCTCGACGCGCGCTCCGGCGCGATCACTGCGTGGCTGTATAGAGAGGGAGACACGGCGTCGGTGCCGATGCTCACGCCCGAACAGCTCGCGGCAGGTTTCCCGCGCACCGGCCGCGAGATTCATCTTGAGGCGCCAATCTCCGAAGCGCAGATCCGCTCACTCAAGGTCGGCGACGTCGTCCTCATCTCCGGCCGTATGTTCACCGGCCGCGATGCCGTCCATCATCACCTGATGACGCACGAGCCGCCCGTCGACCTGCGCGGCGGAGTGCTCTACCACTGCGGTCCTGTCGTGGTGAAAGAAGGCAGCCCTGGCTCGGCCTCAGGCGAAGGCGGCCCTGCCTCGCCGAAGCCGACAGGCGAAGGCGGCTTTGGCTCGCCGAAGCCGACAGGCGAAGGCGGCTGGAAGGTCACGGCCGCCGGACCGACGACCAGCATCCGCGAGGAGCCGTATCAGGCGGACATCCTCAGTCGCTACGGCGTACGCGTCGTCATCGGCAAAGGTGGAATGGGTGCCAAGACGCTGGCCGGCCTGAAGGCGTCAGGTGCGGTGTATCTGAACGCGGTCGGCGGCGCGGCGCAGTTCTACGCCCGCTGCATCGACCGCGTCGTGGGCGTTTCGCTGCTGGAGTTCGGCACGCCGGAAGCGATGTGGCACCTCGAGGTCAGAGACTTTCCGGCGATCGTGACCATGGATGCCCACGGCAACAGCCTGCACAAGGACATCGAGGCGGCCTCGGCCGAGGCGCTCGCCACACTGTGATCCTGCGTACGTGGGATCCAGCTTTAGCTGGATTTCCACGCGACCAAAGCCGGCTGAAGCCGGGTCC
>JBKPSE010000184.1:0-2888 GCA_046765855.1 Acidobacteriota bacterium
GACGTTGGCGACAACGGGGAACGCGGGATCGTGCGAGGACAGCGCGCGAAGCTCGGGGGCGAGCCGCTCCTCGGCCGGCTTCATCAGCGGACAATGGAATGGAGCACTGACGGCGAGCGGGATCGCGCGCTTGGCGCCAAACGCCCTGGCGCGTTCGCTCGCGCGCGCCACGGCCTGCGCGTGTCCGGCGATGACGATCTGTCCGGGAGCATTGAGGTTGGCAGGCGTCACTACCTGCCCGTCCGCGGCCTCCGCGCACGCTGTCGCGACGCGGTCTGCGTCGAGGCCGAGAATGGCGGCCATCGCGCCTTCGCCCACCGGTACGGCTTCCTGCATGTATCGCCCGCGCCGCCGCACCGTGCGCAGCGCATCCGCGAAGGATAGCGTACCGGCTGCCACGTGCGCCGAATACTCGCCAAGACTGTGACCCGCGGCAAACGCGGGTTTCAATCCGCGCGACACTGCCAGCCGCGCGACCGCAGTGCTCATGGCGAGAATGGCGGGCTGCGTATTCTCGGTCAGCATCAGCCGTTCGTCCGGCCCGTCGAAACAGAGCGCGCTCAGTTTCTCGCCCAGGGCCGAGTCCGCTTCGTCGAACGTGTCGCGGCACACGGGAAACGCTTCAGCAAGCGACTGCCCCATGCCCACCTTCTGGGCGCCTTGTCCTGGAAAGACGAATGCGATCATTGCGGTCCGAGTTGCGCCGGGAGCGCCGTGAGGCGCGCGAGATCGCGGGACAGTTGAGCGACGAGTCGTTCGTTCACCGCCCGCACCGCCATCGTCACGGCGTTCGCCACCGCCTTGGCAGACGATCGGCCGTGGCCGACGATGCAGAGGCCGTTGAGGCCGACGAGCGGCGCGCCGCCATACTCGGAATAATCGACACGGCGGCGGAAGCGGCGGAACGCCTGGCGCGAGAGGACGTAGCCGACGCGTCCTCCGAACGTGGCCGCCAGCTCGTCGTGCAGCAGCGCTTCCTCCGTCTCGACCAGGCCCTCGCTCAATTTCAAGGTGACGTTGCCGGTGAACCCGTCGCAGACGATCACGTCCGCATCGCCGGCGTAGACGTGCCGTCCTTCGATGTTGCCGATGAAGTTGATGGGCGCGTCCTTGAGGAGCCGGTGCGCCTCGCGCGTGAGGTCGTTGCCTTTGCTCTCCTCTTCGCCGATCGACAGGAGTCCGACCCGTGGCGACGCCAGACCGAGCGCGACCCGCGCGTACGCCGATCCCATCACCGCGAATTGAACCAGATGCGGAGGACGGCAGCCGACGGTGGCTCCGGCGTCGAGCAGGATCGCGCGGCTGCGGCGCGTAGGAATGATGGTGGCCAGCGCCGGACGGTCGACGCCGGGCAGCAAGCCGAATGCGGCGTGCGCCGCGATCACCGCTGCGCCGGTATGGCCGGCGCTGAAGAGCGCGTCAGCGCGGCCGTCGCGCACGGCTTCCGCGGCGACGCGGATCGATGCGCGAGGCTTGCGGCGCAGCGCCTGCGCCGCGCTTTCCGACATGTCGACGCAGTCGGGAGCGTCGACCACCTCGACATCGAGGCGGCGGAACAGGCTGGCGACGGGATGGCGGGCAAGTTCGGCTTCGATCGCGGCGGCGTTTCCTACGAGCAGCAGCCCGACCTGAAGGTGCCGCGCCGCGACGAGCGCGCCATCGACGATGACGGACGGCCCGGCGTCGCCGCCCATGGCGTCGATGGCTATGCGCATCTGGGTCGCCGGCCGCCAGTCGCCAGTGACCAGAGATGCTGGAAACCGGAAACCGGCAACTGCACGCTATTCCTCGACCGCCTTCACCTGACGTCCGCGGTAGTAGCCGCAGTTGGGGCACACGACGTGGGGCAGCTTGGCTTCCTGACACTGCGGACACACGCTGCGGCCCACCGGCTGCAGCGCGTCGTGCGTCCGGCGCTTCGCGGTGCGGGTCTTCGAGTGCCGGCGTTTTGGATTCGGCATGACGTGAACTACTCCTTGTGTATTCTGCGCGCGGGCCTTCGGGCCTTCCCTCCGGCGCTCGCTGGCTAGCTGTTGCTGTCGGTGATCAGTCCCTTGAGCGCCGCCAGCCTGGGATCGGTGCGGTCCGGCTTGCAGTCGCAGGTGTCTTTGTTCAAGTTCGTCCCGCAGTGCGGGCAGAGTCCTTTGCACGCCTCGGAGCACAGCGGCTTCATCGGCAGCGCGAGCACGAACTGTTCGTGGATCAGCGCGCCGAGATCGATCGCCTCGTTCTCGTAGTAGGCGGTGGTCAGATCGTCTTCGTCCACTTCCCGCTCGTTCTCTCCGTCACCCGAGGCTGCCGGCTGCGGCACGTAGCGGAGCTCGAAGGGGGCGTCGACCGCAATCTCGAAGGGCTCGAGGCAGCGTCCGCACTCGAGCTGCAACCGGCTGGTGACGCGACCGGTGGCGCGATACGCGTCGCCATCCTTGTGCACGTCCATGACCAGGTGAACGGGCGCCACGACCGTATACGCCTCGTCCGACCCCACACCCGCCGCGAACTCGGAGGCTGGAAACGTGCGGTCGACGTGCTCGTCGCGCAGCGTGCCGCTGCCACGGCGTCCAAGCTGCCTGAGATCGAATTGCATGTTCACGGGTACCCTCCTCCGCGCGGGCAGGAACCGCTCATTATACCGTGAAAAAGGGCGGAGGTCGTCGTTCGTGGGGTCGTGGATCGTGGGTGATGAAATACCCCCGCGCCGGACGCGATCGACAGGCAGCTCCCGCCTCTAGCGGGCGATCCGCGTTCAGGCGGGCGATCTCGCCGGGCGGCGCCGCAGGCGCGCCATGGAGCGGACGAGCAGGAGATGATCGAGCAGCCCGCCAACGCCAAGCGCGATCAGGCCGGTGATGTAGGCCGGCAGGTAGCCGGCGAGGGTCGAGTGTGCC
>JBKPSE010000185.1:0-4627 GCA_046765855.1 Acidobacteriota bacterium
TTACCTTGGTTTTTGTCCGAGGCCGGGGGGGCGCGATATCCGGCCCCCGCCGACCCCCGCCTCCACGGTCGCGTGCGCCCGCCCCCGAACGGGGGTCAGGTCTGCAGATGGGACGTCTAGGGGGTCAGGTCTGCAAACCGGTAAACATCTGACACCTTCGCGGGCCGTTTTCCAGACCTGACCCCACGTCGGACCCGGGTCAGGTCTGCGGATTGCCCGAACCGGGGGTCAGGTCTGCCAATCGGACATCTACAGGGTCAGGTCTGTAAATCGGTAAGCACTTGGCACCTACACGGCCGTTTTGCAGACCTGACCCCAGGTCGGGCCGTTTTGCAGACCTGACCCCAGTTCGGTCGTTTTGCAGACCTGACCCGGCTACTTCTCTCGCGGTTCTTCGAGGTAGGTATATCCCTGGAGCCCTTCTTCGTAGAACTCCAGCAGGCGGCCGGACTCTTCGTAGGTAACCCGGCCCTCGCGGACGGCGAGCTCGACGTCTCGGCGCAGCTTGCGCACCAGCGTCTCCGCATCGAACTCGACGTAGTCCAGCACCTCGCGGACCGTATCCCCCTTGATCACGGCGTCGAGGACGACGTTGCCGTCCGCATCGAGCGTGACGTGGACGGCGTGCGTATCGCCGAACAGATTGTGCAGATCGCCGAGGATCTCCTGGTAGGCGCCGACCAGGAAGACGCCGAGGTAGTAAGGCTCGCCGTTGACCGTGTGCAGCGGCAGCGTCTTCTTGACGTCCCGCCGATCGATGAACGAGTCGATCTTGCCGTCTGAATCGCAGGTGATGTCGCCGAGCACCGCGTGATGGTTTGGCGCCCGATTCAGGTTATGGATCGGCATCACCGGGAACAGCTGCTTGATCGCCCAGCTGTCGGGGATCGACTGGAACAGCGAGAAGTTGCAGAAATACGTGTCCGCCATCGCATCGTCGAGCGCCTGGAGGTCTTCCGGCACTTCGTCCATCTGCGCGACGAACTTCTTCAGTTTGACCAGGATCGCCCAGTAGAGATTCTCGGCCTGGCAGCGCTGTTCGAGCGGCAAATAACCGCCGGTGAACAGGTTCATCGCCATGTCGAGCGCCTGCTGCGCGTCGTGATAGCTCTCGAGCGCATTGCGCATCGACAGGTTCTGGAAGGTCTCGAGCAGATCGATGACCGGCTGCTCCGCTTCGTCCGGAGAGATGTGCTCGGGAATCTTCTCCTCGCCGAACGCCGAGACGCCCAGCACGTTGAAAATCAGGACGCTGTGGTAGGCGACGATGGCGCGGCCGCTCTCGGACACGATCGTCGGATGCTTGACGCCGGCGTCGTCGCAGACGGTCTGAACGTGGTAGACGACGTCGTTGGCGTATTCCTCGAGCGTGTAGTTGACGCTGGACTCGAAGTTCGTCTGCGAACCGTCGTAATCGACGCCAAGACCGCCGCCGACATCCAGGTACTCGAGGCCCGCACCAGCCTTCACCAGCTCGGTGTAGATGCGTGCCGCCTCGTTCAGCGCCCCTTTGACGATGCGGATATTCGGAATCTGGCTGCCAAGGTGGAAGTGCAGCAGCTTGAAACAGTCCTGCATGCCCTGCCGCTTCAGTTCGTCGAGCCCGCGAAGGATCTCGGCCACCGTCAGGCCGAACTTCGAGCGGTAGCCCCCCGACCCCTGCCAGCGGCCGCTGCCGCGCGCGGCGAGCTTGACCCGCATGCCGATCTGCGGCCGGACTCCGACCTTCTCGGCGTACTTCAGGATCAAACCGAGCTCGGTGTATTTCTCGACGACGGGAATGACGGTCCGGCCGATCTTCTGGGCCAGCATCGCCATCTCAATGTACTCGGCGTCCTTGAAGCCGTTGCAGATGATCGGCGTGTCGTTGTAGGCCTGCGCCATGACGGCGAGCAGTTCCGGCTTCGATCCCGCTTCGAGACCGAAGCCGTGCTCGCGGCCGAAGTCCAGCACTTCCTCGACGACGTGGCGCTGCTGGTTGACCTTGATCGGGTAGACGCAGACGTATCGCCCCTCGTACGAGTGCTGATTGATAGCGGTCTTGAACGCGTTGGCGATGTCGCCGAGCCGGTGGCGGAGGACGTCCGGAAATCGGAGCAGAACGGGCAGCGCGATGCCGCGCAGCTGCAGATGGTCCGTCAGCTGTTTCAGGTCGATGGCGCGCGCCGGATCTTTAGTGGGATGGGCAAGGACGTGGCCGTCCTTGGAGATGGAGAAGTAGCCCTTCCCCCATCGGTCGAGCTCGTAAAGTTCCGTGGCGTCGTTGACCGTAAACAGTTCACCCGCCTGCCACGTACGAGCGCGAGTCGTCGGTATGCTCACTGGTGTTGATGATGATACACAGAAATTTTCAGAGCACAACGGCACTTATCGGGACGGTGCGCGCACTTTTTGTGATCGAGGCGCAGAAACGTAACGCGCGTGCTGGCGACTGGCGGCGAATTATTGAAAAACTCGGCGGTACTCAGCTTGCGATGGACAGAGTACCGCGAAATGTCGAGAGTGCTCCTGGTCAGCCACGACCACCATCTGCGTGCGCTCGCCTCGCGCGCGCTTGCGCGTGCGGGGTGGAACGTCACGACGGCGTCGCACGCCGGTCATGCCTCACTCGCGTGTGTGGGAGGACCGGCGTTCGACGTGCTCGTCGTCGAGAACGAGATGCCGGAATCCTCCGGGCGCGCGCTGGCCAGCCGGCTGCGGCGCTACTGCCCGGAGCTCCAGGTGGTTCGCCTGTGCGAGGCTGGAGTATGTCCGGCCGGCACAGGGATCGCGGTGGTGCGCCCGTTCACGACGGATCACCTGATAGACGCCGTGCTGCGAGCCGCCTCAGCGATCCCTGTCGCCTGAGGAACTAGACGACGCGCCGGCGACCCACCACCGCCCGGTACAGCAACAGCAGCAGGATGGCGCCGCCAATCGACATCAGCCAGCCGGCGGTTTCGTTGGGACCGTAGAACCCCATCGCACGCCCGATGAATCCGCCGAGCAGCGCGCCGGCGATACCGAGCAGCATGGTGATGATGAAGCCGCCCGGGTCACGCCCCGGTGTCAGCAGCTTCGCAATAATGCCTACGACCAACCCAAAAACTATCCACGACAGGATGCCCATGTCGTCGTCCCTCCTTCTGAGGAGGAATAGCGTGCAAGGTGCGTGCGAGAACCGTTTTTAGAAGAGGTGGCGAGCGAGGACGCCCTCATGAGCCAGCAGCCACTGCTTGCGCTCGAGTCCGCCGCCATACCCGGTGAGGCTGCCATTCGTGCCGATAACGCGATGGCAGGGCACGATTACCGCGACAGGATTCGCGCCATTGGCGCTGCCAACCGCCCGGACGGCAGCGGGCTCGCCGATTCGCCGCGCCAGCTCGGCGTATGAAATGGTGCTGCCGCATGGAATCCGCCGCAGCGCCTGCCAGACCTTTTTCTGAAACGCCGTGCCGTTCAACTCGACGTTGAGGGCGTTGATGGCAGCGGTATCGCCTGCGAAGTAGCGCGCGAGCACGGCGCGGATGTCCGGAAGAGGCTGACGGTCTCTCTGCTCGCCGGGATACCAGCGGTCGAAGATCCTGTCGATCTCCGCGCCGTCGGCCCCGAAGTGCAAGAGGCAGATTCGCGCAGCGCGATCCGCGACGGTGAGCGGACCAATCGGCGAGTCGAGCGTGTCGATGCGAATCACCTGTCTATTTGACCACCACTGACGTCCGGTCGCGGCGTCCTTCTTCGTCGCGGACTTCGATCTCGTGCGCGCCCACCGTCAGGGGCCAGGACAGCGCACGATCGGAGGAGGTGCGGCCGAGCGGAGTCCCGTCGATCAGCCAGGTGACGATGGTCGGCCGCCCGGTTATCGCGCGCAGCGGCAAGGCCTGAAACTCACGGCGAAGCGTGGGGTCGACGCTATAGACGGCGCCGGGAGGAGGGCTGGTGATAAGCAGTCGTGCTGATGGTGCTAACGGTGCGGTGGGTGCTGAGGGTGCGGGTGCTAAAGGTGCTCCGGGTGCTGAGGGTGCGGGTGCTGAAGGTGCTACGGGTGCTGAAGGTGCTCCGGGTGCTGAAGGTGCAAAAGGTGCAAAAGGTGCTGGGTCCAATGCCCAGGCACGGTATTCGGGAGGATAGAAGGTCAAGACGCCCTGCTCGGACTGGTGATGCCATGCACAGGGAAGGGCGTCGGCGTTGCCAGCGGCCCATTCGCGCATTCGCGACGGGCACCAGGGATTGGCGCGCATGCCGGAGACAGCGCAAATCGTGACCTGTTGCAGCCCGTGAGGCGGCGGCAGGATGTAGGTCGCGGTTGCGGACGGACGTCCGCGAGTTGCCGCGAGCATCACCGCATGGAAGATGGGACCGGCGCCGGTGACACCCGACGAATTGCGCAGCCGCTCGCGATCGAAGTTCCCTACCCAGACACCGACGGTGACCTCACGGGTGTAGCCAACCGTCCAATTGTCGTGATACGCCTGCGAGGTGCCGGTCTTGACCGCGACGGCAAAGGAAAAGTCAAGGTAACTGCCACGTCCGAATGCGTACTCACGCGCAGCGGGATCGCTGAGTACGTCTGTGATCAGAAAGGCGGTCCGCGGCGAGACGACCTCGCGGTCCGCGGCGCCCGCGCCGTTTTCCCCTGACCTTGAAT
>JBKPSE010000186.1:0-3989 GCA_046765855.1 Acidobacteriota bacterium
TTCAAGTACTACTTCTGCCTGCACGCCAACGAGACGCTCAACCGCCTCGAGCAGACGCCGAAGCTGGTGATCGCCGCGTTGAACGGTCATACGGTAGGCGGCGGCCTCGAAGTGGCGATGGCTGCCGATCTGCGCATCGCGCGCAGGGATGCGGGGAAGATCGGGCTGCCCGAGGTTGCGCTCGGCGTGCTGCCGGGCACCGGCGGCACTCAGCGGCTCACGCGCCTCGTCGGCAAGGCGCGGGCGATCGAGCTGATGGCAACCGGGCGGCTCCTGTCGATGGACGAAGCCAAAACCCTCGGCATCGTCACGGACGTCTGGGGCGACGAGGAGCTGAAGGGTCGATCGTTCCACGATGCGGTGCTCGCCTACGCCCGGCAGTTCACGCCGCCGGCCAAGGCGAGCCGGGCGGTGGGGCGGATGAAACGCGCGGTCCAGTCCGGCGCCGAGGCGGGCTTCCTCGAGGGGCTCTCGATCGAGCGCGAACTGCAGCAGCTGTTATTCCAGGGAGAAGACGCAAAAGAAGGACTCGCCGCCAACCTCGAAAAACGCGCCCCCCAGTTCAAAGGCCGATGAACAAGAAGCTCCTGATCAACAACGAGTGGCGCGACGCCGCCAGCGGCAAGACCATGGACGTCGTCAATCCGGCGACGGAGGAAGTCATCGGCACGGTTGCCGCCGCCGGCCAGAGCGACGTCGATGCCGCCGTGCAGGCGGCGCGCGCCGCCTTCGAAGGGCCGTGGTCGAAGCTGTCGGCACGCGAACGTGGCCGGCTGGTGAGCCGGCTGGCCGATCGCGTGATGGAGAAGGCGGACGAGATCGCGCGCCTCGAGACGCTGCACAACGGCAAACCGATCTCGGAGGCGCGCCACATCGAAATACCGGCCGCGGCGGAGTGTCTGGAGTACTACGCAGGCTGGGCGGACAAGGTGATGGGGGAGACGATTCCCGTGAAGGGAAACTACCTCACCTACACGCTGCGCGAACCGCTCGGCGTGGTTGCGGCCATCGTGCCGTGGAATTTTCCGCTGCTGCTCGCGGCCTGGAAGGTCGGCCCGGCACTCGCCACCGGCAATACGATCATCCTCAAGCCGGCCGCCGAGACGCCGTTGACCGCGCTGGCGCTGGGCGAGATTGCGGTGGAGGTCGGACTGCCCCCTGGCGTACTCAACATTCTGACGGCGCCCGGCGCAGAGGTCGGGCAGGCGCTGGTCGCGCATCCCGGCATCGACAAGATCGCGTTCACCGGAGGCACGGCGACCGGGAAGGCCATCATGCGCTCGGCGGCCGACACGCTGAAGAAGATCACGCTCGAACTGGGCGGCAAGTCCCCCAACATCGTCCTCGCCGATGCGGACATCGACGCGGCGCTGCGCGGTGCGACCACCGGGATCTTTTACGGCAAGGGGGAGGTGTGCGCCGCCGGCTCGCGCCTCCTGGTCGCGAAAGAGATCAAGGACGAGTTCGTCGAGAAGCTGGCGGCGCGGACGAAGAAGATGGTGGCGGGCGACCCGCTCGATCCAAAAACGCGCTACGGGCCGCTGGTGTCCAGACGGCAGCTGGACAACGTGATGCGCTACGTCGAAACGGCGAAGTCCGAGGGCGCATCGCTGGTCGCCGGTGGCGCGCGCACGGACATCGGCACCGGCAAAGGGTATTTCTTCCAGCCGACGGTGTTCGACAAGGTGACGCCGGAGATGACCATCGCGCGCGAGGAAATCTTCGGCCCGGTGCTCGCGACGATCGAGTTCGCCGATCTCGACGAAGCCATCGCGCGCGCCAATGACACGCCGTACGGGCTGGCGGCGGCGGTGTGGACGCGCGATGTCAAGAAGGCGCATTACGTCGCGCGCAAGATCCAGGCGGGCACCGTCTGGATCAACACCTACAACATCTACGACACCGCGGCGCCGTTCGGCGGCTACAAGGCGAGCGGCTTCGGCCGCGAGATGAGCGCGCACGCGCTCGAGCACTACACCCAGGTGAAGTCGGTGTGGGTGGACCTGAATCTGTAACGTGTCGTGCTGGGGGTGCTGAAGGTGCGGCCGGGTGCTAAAGGTGCCGGTGCTATAGGTGCGCTGTTGGTGCTAAAGGTGCTGCCGGTGCTAAGGGTGCGGCCGGGGCTAAAGGTGCCGCCGGTGCTAAAGGTGCCGCAGGTGCTAAAGGTGCCGTAGGAGCTAAAGGTGCTAGCGGTGCTGTAGACGCCAGTGAGTGATACTGGCACTCTTGCTCCCCTGGCACCTCTGGCACTCTGGTACCTCTGGCACCCCTGGCACCCTGCACCCCTCGCACCTTGGCACCCTTGGCACCAGCACCTCTACCACCTCGCCGCACGACTAGCACCTGTAGCACGACGCGATTGCCTGGACTTTCCCTCGGCGAGAATTTCCGGGTTCAGCAGTAAAGTGAAAACTTGGAAATGGAGTTGACAGAAACACCCGGCCTCGCCACTGATGCGGACATCCGCTACTGGCGCGCGCAATTCCCGATTGTCGAGACCTGCACCTATCTGGTGAGCCACTCTCTCGGCGCGATGCCGCGGCAGACCGCCGCCTACCTCCAGGAGTTCGCGGACACCTGGTCGCGGCGCGGCGTCCGCGCCTGGCACGAGGGCTGGTGGGAGGTCGGCCGCGAGACGGGCAACCTGCTGGCCCCGATTCTCGGCGTCGCGAAAGACACGATTTCGATGCACCAGAACGTGACCGTCGCGCAGGCGATTGTCGGGTCGTGCTTCACTTACTCAGGGCCTCGCCGCAGGATCGTGATGACCGATCTCGAGTTTCCGTCGAACCACTATCTGTTCGAGGGGTTCCGCCGCTACGGCGCCGAGATCGTCTATGTGCCGTCGGCGGATCCGGTGCGCCTCGACCTCGAGCGCTTCCTCGAGGCGATCGACGAGCGAACCGTGCTCGTGCCGATCTCGCTGGTGTTGTTCAAGAGCGCTTTCATCACCGACGTGCGCGCGATCATCGAGAAGGCGCATCGCGTCGGCGCCCACGTCGTCGTCGACGCCTACCAGGGTGCTGGCACCGTGCCCATCGATCTCGCCGGCTGGGAAGCGGACTTCGCTGTCGGCGGCTCGGTGAAATGGCTCTGTGGCGGTCCCGGCGCCGGTTATCTCTACGTCCGGCCGGAGGTCGCCGAGCGGATGAAGCCGGCGTTTGTCGGCTGGGCGGCGCACGAATCGCCGTTCGAGTTCGCCACCGGTCCGGTGCGTTACGCATCCAATCCCGAACGATTTCAAAGCGGCACTCCCAACGTGCCGTCGTTGTATGCCGCGCGCGCCGGCTACGAAATCGTCGCGCGCATCGGCGTCGCCGCGATCCGCGCGCGCTCGCTCGCACTGACGCGCCGCATCATCTCGGCCGCGCAGGCCGCCGGGTACCGCCTCAACACGCCGCTGGACGATGGCGAGCGCGGCGGCTCGGTGATCATCGACGTGCCCGATGGCGCGGCGGTGGCCAACGAGCTGATTCGGCGCGAGGTGATCGTCGACCACCGCCCTGGCGCGGGGATCCGGATGGCGCCGCACTTCTACAACACCGAGACGGAAATCGACCACGCCATGGCTACGCTTGCACAGACCGCGAGTCCTGCCTGAGCGACGGCGCTGCAGATATGAACATCAGACAGATAGCAGTTCTGGGCGCGGGAACCATGGGGCACGGGATCGCGCATGCCGCGATCGCCGGCGGCTACAGCACGCGCATGTACGACGTCAACGATGCCGCCGCGGCCAAAGGCCGCACGGCGATCGAGTCGATCGTCGCCAAGGGAGTCGAGCTCGGCAAGGTCTCGAGCGGCGACGCAGACGCGATGCTCCGACGGCTGACAGCGACGTCGAATCTCGCCGAGGCGCTGCACGAGGCGGATTTCGTGATCGAGGCGGCGCCGGAGAAGATCGAGCTCAAACTGGCGCTGTTCCAGCAGATCGAACAGCTCGCGCCGGCGTCCGCGGTGATCGCGTCCAACACGTCGGCGCTCAGCAT
>JBKPSE010000187.1:0-5478 GCA_046765855.1 Acidobacteriota bacterium
CCGCTGCCTCAATGCCCTGGACGCCGACGGCGTCCGCACCATCTCGTCCCAGGCGCTGGCCGAGCGCTTTCACCTCAACGCCGCGCAGATCCGCAAGGACCTCGCCTATTTCGGCGAGTTCGGCGTCCGCGGCATCGGCTATTACGTCAAGGAGCTGCGCCGGCACCTGCGGCAGATCCTCGGTCTCGACCGCGGGGTCCGGGTGGCCATCATCGGTGCCGGCAACCTCGGGCTCGCCCTCGCGGACTACGGCGGCTTTCGCGACGAGGGCTTCGAGATCGTGGCGCTCTTCGACACGCTGAAGGAGAAGATCGGGCGGCGCTCGCGCGGCGGCGTCCAGATCCAGGACATCAAGGACTTCAAGAAGGTCGCGCGCCGCGAGGAGATCGGCATCGCCGTGGTCGCGGTGCCAACGGACGCGGCGCAGGCCGCCATCAACACGGTGGCGGCCGCCGGCGTGCGCGCGATTCTCAATTTCTCGCCGGGCACGTTCAAGGTGCCCCGCGGCGTGAAGCTGAAGAGCATGGATTTGACCGTGTCGCTCGAGAGTCTGTCGTTCTTTCTGGTCCAGGGAGAAACGCATGGCTAGACGCCTGTCGCACGTCGATCCGTCCGGCCGCATCCGCATGGTGGACGTCGGCGCCAAGCCGGTGACGGCGCGCGAGGCGGTCGCGCGCGGGCATATCCGGATCTCGGCCGAGGCCCGGCGGCAGATCCGCGCCGGCGGCCTGAAGAAGGGCGATCCCCTGGAGACCGCGCGGCTCGCCGGCATCATGGCGGCGAAACAGACGGCGTCGCTGATTCCGTTGTGTCATCCGCTGCCGATTTCGCACGCGGACGTGCAGTTGACGCCGGTCCGCGACGGCTATGCGATCGAAGCCACCGTCAGGACCACGGCGCAGACGGGCGTGGAGATGGAGGCGCTGACCGCGGTTTCAGTGGCGGCGCTGACGATCTATGACATGGTCAAGGCGGTGGACAAGACCATGATCATCGGCGACATCCGTCTGGTGAAGAAGACGAAGTGATCGTCCTGGTCGCCATCTACAGCGACTTTCGCTCGTGGTGCATTCCGGAGGCGGAGGTCGAGCGGCTGCGGGCGCAGTTTCCCGAGCATACGTTCGTGCGCGCCGACAGCGACGCCGAGGCGTTGGCCGCGATCCCGCCGGCCGAAGCCGCGTTCAGCTCGCGCATCACCCGCGCGCATCTTGCCGCGGCGCCGCACCTGCGCTGGATCCACAGTCCCGCCGCGGGCGTCGGCGCGATGCTGTTTCCCGAAATGGTCGCCTCGCCGGTGGTGATGACCAACTCGCGGGGCAACAGCGCAGTGACCATCGCCGAGCACGTCCTCGCCGTCACTCTGGCCGTGCTGCGCGATCTGCCGCTCGCCTGGAGGCGGCAGACCGAACGCGTGTGGGCGCAGAACGAATTCGATGCCGGCGCGTCGATCCGCACGCTCCGCGGCACGCGCGCGCTGGTCGTCGGGCTGGGATCGATCGGTGGAGAGGCCGCGCGCCTCCTCGCCGCGGTCGGATGCGAAGTGATCGGCATTCGCCGTCGGCCGGATAGCGCTGCGCCGCCGGGCGTGACCGCGATTCGCGGACCTGCCGCGCTCATGGACGAATTGCCGCGCGCTGACGTGGTGGTGCTGTCGGCGCCGCAGACCGCCGAAACATGGCATCTTTTCGGCGACACGCAATTCGCCGCGATGAAGGGGGGATCGGTGATCGTCAACGTGAGCCGGGGAAAACTGATCGACGAGCCGGCGCTGCTGCGTGCGCTGGAGGCTGGACGGCTGCGCGGCGCCGCGCTGGACGTTTTCGAGCACGAACCGCTCGACCCGGCGAGCCCGTTGTGGGAGCGCCGCGACGTTCTGATCACGCCGCATGTCTCGGGCTTTCATGCCGGCTACTGGCCGGAGGCGACGCGCCTGTTCGCCGACAACCTGCGCCGCTTCGTCGCCGGCGAGCCGCTCGAGAACATGGTCGACAAGCGTGCCGGCTACTGATATCGCATGAACGGCAACGTCGATCCGGTCGAGCCCGCGCCTGAACTCTCCACCCTGGCGGACCTGCCGTTCCACGTGCTCGGGCGCCACCCCAAGCCGCTCCTGATCGGGCAATGCCGGCACGGAAAGATCGAAGGCCAGTCGACGCGCGACTGGTTCGATCGGTTACGCGATCTGTCCCTCGGTCTCGCGGCGCTCGGCATCGAGCGAGGCGATCGAGTCGCGATCGTGTCGGAAAGCCGTCCGGAGTGGCTGCTTGCCGACCTGGCAACTCTGACCCTCGGCGCCGTCATCGTCCCCGTCTACTCGACGCTGACCGCCGCACAGGCGCGCTACATCCTGCATGATGCCGGCGCGAAGCTCGCGTTCGTGTCGACGCCGGAACAGCTCGAGAAGCTGCAGCGCGTCAGGCACGAGCTGCCGGCGCTGCAAGCGATCGTCATGTTCGACAACACCGTCTCCTCCTCACCGTCGGTGCTGCAGATCGACGCCCTGGCAGCGCGCGGTCACGCCCGACTGACGAGCGAGTGGGGCATCGGCCGGGCGTTCCGCGACAAGGCGCGCGAAGTTCGCCCGACCGATCTCGCGACGATCATCTATACGTCGGGAACGACAGGGGAACCGAAGGGCGTGATGCTGTCGCACCACAACCTGATTTCGAACCTGCTGTCCGGACACGCCATCGTGCCGGTCGATTCGAACGACGTGTCGCTCTCGTTCCTGCCGCTGAGCCATTCGTTCGAGCGGCTGGTCTCGTACGTCTACCTCGCCAACGGCGTCACCATCGTCTTCGCCGAATCAATGGAGACGATTGCGAAGGACATGGCGACGGTGCGCCCGACGGTGATGACGGGCGTACCGCGCGTCTACGAGAAGTTCCAGTCGCGCATTCTCGAGCGCGGCCGCGCGCTGCCGCAACCGCGGCGAACGCTGTTCCACTGGGGCGTCAAGGTCGCGGCGGCGCGCGCACGGGCGCTGCAGAAAGGGCGCGTCAACGCCGTTCTGGCGCTCGAGTCCAGGCTGGCGGAACGGCTGGTGTTCTCGAAAATCCGCGAGAGTGTCGGCGGACGCCTGCGCTGCCTGGTCTCGGGCAGCGCACCGCTCCCACTCGCGGTCGCGGAGTTCTTTGCCGGCATCGGGCTGCCGATTACCGAAGGGTACGGGCTCACCGAAACGTCGCCGGTCGTGACCGCGAACCCGATGAACGCGCCGCGCCTCGGCACCGTCGGCAAGCCGATTCCAGGCGTCGACGTGCGCATTGCGGAGGACGGCGAGGTGCTCGTTCGCGGCCCGAACGTCATGCTCGGCTACTACAACAAACCCGCGGAGACGGCCGCGGTACTGCGGGAGGGATGGTTTCATACCGGCGACGTCGGCACGATCGATCGCGACGGGTATCTGTCGATTACCGACCGCAAGAAGGATCTGCTCGTCACCTCGGGCGGCAAGAAGATCGCGCCGCAGCCCATCGAGGCAGTGCTGAGGAAGAGCCCGTTGATCGCGGAGGCCGTCGTGCTCGGTGATCGCCGCCGGTTCGCCTCGGCCTTGATCGTGCCTGATTTCGCCGCGCTCGAGCGCCGCCTTCGCGATCTCGGCCGTCCCGCGGATGGACGCGATGAGCTCGTCAAACGCGCGGACGTGATCGCGCTGTATGAGGAGGTCGTCGCCGCGCTCAATCAGGAATTGTCCCAGTTCGAGCGGATCAAGAAGATCCGGCTGCTGCCGCGCGAATTCACGATCGAATCAGGCGAGCTGACTCCGACAATGAAGGTGAAACGCAAGGTCGTGGAGCAGAACTGGCGCGGCGAGATCGATGCGCTGTATGCGGAGAAGGAGCCTTAGCGCACGCCGAGCGCGCCGAACAACGCGAAGGCGCCGGCGATCGAGGCCGCGATCACCATCGCATGAATTGCGACGCGCGGGTGATTGCGTTCCGTCCAGCGATAGTTGTTCAGCGCCAGCCCCAGGATCAGCAGGACAATCGCCGTGGCGCCGATCGGGAAGGCGATGGCGGGTGAGATCAGCGGGTCGCGAAGCCGATAGGCGCCATCAGTGACCCAGACCGCGTGATAGACGCGCACCGACAGTGGCTGGGCCACGCGGATGACGATCAGGTCGGTCGCAAATGTTCCCGCTACCGCGGCCAGCAGCGCCCGGAAACCGCTCGTGAACAGCGTCGACACGTAAATCGCCAGGCTACAGGTAAACGCGGCCAGCGCGATCGTCTGCGGTTGAATCAACGCGCGCCGGCCGAACGGGCGCAATAGCTCTGGCGGCAGCAACACGGCGAGAATAAAGGGCAATACGATTGCGAGAAGGACCGTCAGGGCCATCGCGGTGCCGCTCTTGACCATCCATTGCTTCGACGATGAGACGGGCAGCAGCAGCTGCGCGTCATGTGTGCCGAGGTGGCGCTCCTCCGCGGCGGCGAGCGATCCGATCAGGAGGGCAAGCATTCCTCCGTAGAGCACCGTCGCCAGCGTGATGGCACTGTCGCGGTCGGCCCGGCCGCGCAGGGTGTACGACAAAGCCAGGTAACCGACGACGTAGATGGCTGCAACCGCGCACGGCAACTGCTGCAGGCGCAATTCCTTTTTCACGAGCAGCCACAGAGGGTGACTTTTGCTGACCGTGGCGCCGGCATTCGCTGCGAGCGATGGAAAGTGCACCTCGGCGCCGCGACCGTCGGTCACCTCATGCAGGCGGAAGGCGATCCATCCGGCAACGGCGCTGAACACCACGAGAGTGCCGAGCGCCCATTGCAGAAAAGCGATTCGAAAGAGGTCGGCCTGTGCGGTGTAGCCGTGCAGGCGCAGGCCCATCCAGTCGCCAATGACTGCGGCGGTGCCTGCGATGCCCAGCGTGAAGACCGTCCCGGCCAGGGGGCTGCGCGTCAGCAGCGTCAGCCATGGCGCGAGGGTGAGTGCACCGGCCAGCGGAAGATAATAAAGCGGCGACACGGCCGGAGTCGTCTGGCCCATCACCTTGGTGAGCACCGCGACTGCCGTCAGTGCGATCAGCAGCGGCGCCACGGTGGCGAGCTTCGACCGCCAGATCCGCGCGCGGGGAACCGGCAGTGTCAGCAGCGCCCCCATCGTCCGGTGGCTGTACTCGTGCCCGATCGCCCACGCTCCGACTGCCACGACGCCGATGACAAACGTCGGTGGACCGAGCCATTCGAGCTGGCGCGTGCTCTGCGACGCGAGCAGCGCGGCCGCGGACGTCAGCCACAGCGGCAGCAGCGCGCGAAATTCGTTCTCGATCACGCGAGCACCGCGCCAGGTTGAAGGGTGGTGACGAAAATCTCTTCGAGCGTGAGCGATTCGGTCGTCAGCGCTTCCGGTCCTCGCGATTGCAGCCGCGCCATCACTTCCGCGGAGTTGCCGTTGACGAGCAGCTCGAGCTCGCGGCCGCGTTGCCGAAGCACGTGCGCGCCGGCGAGATCCGGCACGGATGGGGGAATGCTGAAG
>JBKPSE010000188.1:0-3974 GCA_046765855.1 Acidobacteriota bacterium
GCCGCTGATCACGCAGAGCCGGAACGCGAAGATTCAGCCCGGCTCCAAGGGCTACCTGGATCCGTCCCAGGCGGCGAAGATCCTCGAGCTGCCGACCGGCACGATCACCCGCGCCATGGGCGACGTGCACCCGCTCGGTAATCCGCACTATTGGCTGGACCCGGAGAACGGGCGCCGCATCGCCAAGGCGATCAAGGACAAGCTGTCGCAGCTCGACGCCGCGAACGCGGCGGTCTACGCGCAGCGCGAAGCGGACTTCGAGCGCCGTCTCACGGAGGCGCAGCAGCGCTGGAAGCAGGAAATGGCGCCCTACAAGGGGCTGAAGGTCGTAACCTACCACCGCTCCTGGGCGAACTTCGCCGACGCCTTCGGGCTCGATGTCGTCGGCTATGTCGAACCGAAGCCTGGCATCCCGCCGACGCCGCAGCACACACTCGATGTGATCAATGCCATGAAGGCGCAGAACGTGAAGATCATCATCGTCGAGCCGTACTTCGATTTGAAGACGCCGAATTCCATCGCCGCCAACACCGGAGCGAAGGTGCTGGTCATGCCGCCCTCGGTGGGCGGCGTGCCGCAGGCAACCGACTACTTCAAGTTGTTCGACACGGATGTCTCGATGCTGCGCGATGCAATCAAGGCAACGGGCGCAAAGTGATGGATCTGACGGTTCTGCAGTTCCTCGCCGCGCCTTTCGTCGCCAGCCTGATCCTGACCGGCATTCACGCGTATCTCGGGGTGCACGTTGTCGAGCGAGGGGTCATTTTCGTCGACCTCTCGCTCGCGCAGATTGCGGCGCTCGGAGCGACCATCGCTCTGCTGATGCCGTTCTCGGGCGGCGATCCGCACTCGTCGTCGGTCTACTGGGTGAGTCTGCTGTTCACATTCATCGGCGCCTTCATCTTTTCGATGATTCGATCCAAGCACGCCCGCATCCCGCAGGAAGCAATCATCGGCATCTGCTATGCGGTTGCCTCGGCAGCCGCAATCCTGGCGATGAGCAAGGCGACGTCCGAGTCCGAGCATCTCAAGGACATGCTGGTCGGGAACATTCTTGCGGTCTCGTGGCACGAAGTGTTCAAAACCGCCGTCCTCTACGGCGCGATCGGCATCTTTCATTACGTGTTCCGGCGCCAGTTCCTCGCGATTTCGCGGAGTCACGGCAACCCTGAAACGACGGGCCTGAACTATCGCATGTGGGACTTCGCGTTCTACGCATCATTTGGTTTCGTGGTCACGTCGTCAGTTGCCATCGCCGGTGTGCTGCTAGTGTTCTGCTACCTGATCGTGCCGTCGGTCGCCGCGATGCTCTACGCGGAGAACATCGGACCGCGTCTGGCCATCGGCTGGACGATGGGAACGATTGTGTCGGCGTTGGGTGTGTGGCTCTCGCTCCAGCTGGATCTTCCGACCGGCGCGACCATCGTCTGCACATTTGGACTGGTGTTGATCATGATGGCGGCGCTCAAGCCGCTGATCCGACTAAAATCAAAGCGTGCATTGGCACGCTGACACCGACCGCATCCACGAGCAGAGCCGGCGGGGCGACGCGCCTCGACAATCATGATTTGCCGTAGCTGCGGGACCGAGATTGCCGACAAGGCGATCGTCTGCTACCGATGCGGGACCGGAACGACGGAACCGCTGCGCAAGCCCGCCGAGATACGGCGCCGCCGCACGCCGGTGTGGGTGTGGCTCGTCGTCGTGCTCGCCATCCTGCTCGCGCTGTTCGTCGGGCGCACTTACCACCTGTTCGGCCTCGACGTCGTCGCCCTCACGGCCGCCGGTGGGGCGCGTCCCGTTTTGATAGACTGCCCTCCCGGAAATGCCTGACGCACGGCTGGAAGTCACCGACGCCCTCGGCCGGCGTATCGTGCCGATCGGCAAGGAGTCGTTCGGCATCGGCCGCCGCGAAACCAACGATCTGCGACTGGCCGGCAGCGAGGTCTCGCGCGACCACGCGGAAATCGTCGCGGCAGGCAGCGGATTCCTGGTGCGCGACAAACAGTCGCGCTACGGCACCTACGTCAACGACGAGCCGGTTACGGAGCGCACGCTCGTGCACGGCGACCGCATCCGGCTCGGGCGCACTGGCGGCGCCGAGCTCGTGTTCCTTCTCGCTGACACCGGTCCGGCACAGGACAAGGCGACCACGACGGCGATTGGCGACCTGCGCCAGATCGCGGCGCTGCTCGACGGCCTGCGCGCGCTGGGCAGCGGCCGAGTGCTCGATGACGTGCTCGCGCTCGTGCTGGATTCCGCCATCGAGGTGACCGGCGCCGAACGCGGATTCATCATGCTCGCCACCGGCTCGAACGAGCTCGAATTCAAGCTCGCGCGGGGACGGCGGCAGCAGTCGTTGCCGGGCACGAGCTTCGCGACCAGCCGGAAGATTCCGGAGGAAGTGTTCCGCACCGGCGAGCCGAAGATCCTCGCGGACCTGCTCGACGGCGAGCTCGCCAACGTTCACATGGGCACCGTCGCGCTCGGCATCCGCAACGTTCAGTGCGTGCCGCTGAAATTGGTGCGCTACGTCGACCGGCAGGACGACGCGGTGGCTGGCGAGCGGCGCATCGGCGTGCTGTATCTCGACAGCCGCGAGAAGGGGACCTTCCTGTCCGGCTCGACGCGCGGCGCGCTCGAGACCCTGGCGACCGAAGCAGCGGTCGCGATCGAGAACGCCCGCCTCTATCGCGAGACGATGGAAAAGGCGAAGATGGAGCAGGAGATGCGGATCGCCGCGGAGATCCAGCAGGCGCTCCTGCCCAAAGCGGGCCACGCCGGAACGTTTTTCCGCACCGCCGCATCTTCACTGCCGTGCCGATCGATCGGCGGCGACTTCTACGATTACGTCGATCTGCCGACCGGCGCGTTCGGCTTTGCGCTCGGCGACGTCGCCGGCAAGGGTCCGCCTGCGGCGCTGCTCAGCGCGATGATGCAGGGCATCTTTGCGGCGCAGGCGGCGGCCAGCGACACCCCGTCGCAGACCATCGCGCGCGTCAATCTCGCGCTCTACAAGCGCGGCATCGAGTCGCGATTCGTGACGTTGATGTATGGAACGCTCGAACCGGACGGACGCCTGACCTACTGCAACGCCGGCCATAATCCGCCGTTGATCATCGGCGCCGGCGGCATCCGGCGGCTCGAGGTCGGCGGCCCGATCGTCGGACTGTTCGAAGGAGCGCAGTTCCAGGAGGAAACGGTGACGCTGTCGCCTGGCGACCTCCTGCTCGTGTTCAGCGATGGCGTGTCCGAAGCGCTGTCCGCTGAAGGAGACGAATACGGCGAGTCGCGGATCATTGAGACGGCCAATGCCAACCCCGGCGCTACCCCTGGTGATCTATTGCAGGCGCTCTTCGCGGACGTGCGCGCGTTCACCAAGGGCGCGGCGCAGAGCGATGACATCACGGCGCTCGTGCTCCGCTACGGCCCGATGAACGCCGCGCGGTGAGCGATGATCGATGGTCGATGACCGATGGCCTTGACGATCGAGCGGCGGAGGCGAACGCACGCGCGGGCCGCGCGGTAGCGGCCTCCGGCCAGCCCACTCCGCCGAAAAAGATCGAGACGCGGCTGCTCATCCTCTGGTTCGCCGTCGCCGTTGTCGTCTGGAACGGCGTCTACGACATGCGCATGCACGACACCGTCCGCGGCTACCTGCTCGAGACCACGCGCGCCGAGGCCGGCCTCGGCCGCGGCGTCGATATGCGCGACTATCTGCGGCGCGGCCGCGTCGACGCGATCGCCTTCTCGTCCGCCTGGTCGTTCGGCATCCTGCTCGCCGGCATGGCGACCATGTATACGTATCGCCGTTACCACTGAGCCCCCGATGCACCCGCTGATCCACGACTGGAACAAGATCGACGCGCCGCGTCCCGGCGTGGTGATGCTGGACGACGAAACGCTGCGCGACGGATTGCAGTCCCCGTCGGTCCGCTGTCCGTCGATCGACGAGAAGCTGCGCATCCTGCACC
>JBKPSE010000189.1:0-3555 GCA_046765855.1 Acidobacteriota bacterium
GCCGTTGCGTCTGACGTGTCGGCAGGAAGGCCGGTCGATCTGCCCAACAACGCTCGCATGTCGCGCAGCCGCACGAGCGGCACAACCCGCCGCCGTGCGGCAGGAAGCTGCTGCGGCAGATATGGCAGGTCCATGGAACGATGTCAGGCGAAGTGTTGTTACTCATCATTCCTCCGCGTCGGGACAATCAATAGCGGAACCTCGCCTGATCGCGTCATGAAAGTCATCGCCGTGTTTCGTCGAGCGGGCTCAGACCACCGCCCGACCGATCGCGTCTTAAGGCTCGATTCGATCCTCCGCGAAAGTGAGGACGTTCAATGACGTTTCGATCCCTCGTTCTCCTGCCGATCCTCCTCGCCGCCCCGATCGGCGCAACAGACCTCACCGGCGCCTGGACATTTCAGTGGACGCCCGACTTTGGTGGCCAACACCCCAACACTCACGAATGCCAGATACGCCAGCAAAAAGAAACGCTGACGATTCGCTGTGACGAGCAGGCAATGAAGGGCACGGTCAAGGGCAAGACCGTCAGATTCGAACACACGACTGGGCTGAAGAACGAGCTTACCGCGACCTATAAGGTTACGTTGGATAGCAAGCGTACGAGCATGACCGGGTCATGGCATCTGTCGCCCGCTAATACGAGCGGCAAATTCGAGGCGCACAAGCATTAACAAAATATACGCCGACTTTGTATTTGGAGCGCTCGCGGCGTGAACGCGGCTACGCAGGCGGTTCTCGAAGGTCAATCTGCATCGCCAGCCCGTTAGCGGCGCAACTGACAATATCGATCCAAGCGACTGTCGGCCAGCCGATGACGAGCCAGTCCGAGACGAGCACCAGTACGGCAACGCGAATGAGATTGTCGCGAACGAATCGCCGCAGGGTCATTGAGGAGAATGCCATTCAGGTGATGGACGAGCGGTTGCAGTCTTGTCCGGGTTTGCTCGCGGCGAAGACCGTCATTCTGTCAGATGAAGTGACGTTTGGCGAAGGCGCGGCCCGACCCTGTCTTGAGATACCGCTCGAATAAGAGGGCGCTGCGCTCGGTCGCGAATTCCACCGCGACGACGAGGTGCCACGGCCGTAGACGTGCCGTGTGATGAGATCCGCCGGAATTATGCGTTTCGAGGCGTCGACGAACATCCGAGGTTATACCGGCGTAATAGCGCTTTGGATCGACGTGACTTCGCAACACGTACACGAACCGTTTCTCGTTCATGTAATTGGCGCGTGCAATCAGCCAACCATCGAGAATTCTTCGCATTCCTGTGTTGCTGTTCCGGAACAGCACGCCAACGGCCCAGAAGCTGCGATGCGCGAGCGAGGGAAAAGGTGTAGAAAACACCGACTGGCTTGCCCAGCCGAAGCTCACGGGATCTGACAGGGACGCCCGCCTTCGCGCGGAGCGCTTCGGCGGGGCAGCCTTCACCTGCATCCGTGAGCGAAGGCTGGCGTCCCCAACGGGATTCGAACCCGTGTTTTGGCCTTGAAAGGGCCACGTCCTGGGCCTCTGGACGATGGGGACGTACGAGGCGTGCCGGAACTACCGATAATACCACGTGAGCCGGTCCGTTCCCGTTAAGCGCATTACCGCACGGAGGTTGATCTTGATGGCACGACAGCATCGCTGGACCGCGGGAGCCGCACTCATCGCCGCGTGCACGATCGCGTCGCCCGCAGCGGCGCAGACCGGGGCCGCACCCAAGTGGGAACTGGAAGTACATGGCGGCGCCGCCACCGCGACGACGCCGAGCGGCGGGACCGCCGCGACGCTCCCGGCGGGGACGCCGTTCACCACCCTCGCCTTCACACAGAGCCGCCACGAGCCATCCTGGTTCTTCGGCGATGGCGCTGCCCTGCTCAACTCCGTGAACACGACGCTGGCGCCGACGGCGAAGATCACGCCGCTCGATGCGGTCATCGGCAGCGCCGCGACCTCGCGCGGCAGCGGCGCCGATGTCGGTTTCCGTCTGACGCGCCACATCGCCTCCCGCTACTCCGCCGAACTGAGCGTCGACTACGCGCGCACGCCGCTCGAGCTCACACAGAAGGCGCTTGACGGCATCGAGGCAAGCCGCACCACGTTCATCAACGCGTTTCGCAGCTTGTTCCGTTCCGGCCCTTCGCAGAATCCGGACGTGAACGCGACGGTCACGCTGACACGCGGTTCGGGCTACGAGCTCTTGACGACGGGGGTCGTCGGCATCGACCTGCTCACGCGCGGCCGATTCATTCCCTTCGTCGTCGGCGGCGGCGGCATCGCGCATAACGGCGGCAACGCCCCGAGCGCCGCGCTGGTCGGCACTTACGGATTCAGCATCCCTGGTCTACCCGGAATCAACGAAACCGATCGCGTGGCCATCCGCGTCGCCACTCGCGCGAATTCCCCCGTTGGCGTCTTCGGCGGCGGCGTGCGCTATGCCGCGTCTCCGCGCTGGGGCGTTCGCGCCGACGTGCGCATGCTTGCCGGCGGCGTCAAGAACGACATCCTCGTCGACGCGACGCCCTCCGTCGCCACGTCGACTCCAGGCGTCATCCTGATTTCGCCGTCGACGCCGAGCGCGGTGTTCAGTTCCAGTGCCACGATACCGTCATCGCTCAGCGGGCAACAGATCTCAGGGCTGAAGACATTCGCAGGGTCGGGATCGTCACTGCGCACGAACGTCGCAGCCGGCGTGTATCTTCGGTTCTGATCAGTTCATTCACGCGACCGCGCTGGCTGAACGGCTGCACGACCATACGTGCAGCCATGCAGCGCGAATCGCGCGCGCCGCCCGTCCGAGCCGGGCTGGGTAAAAAAGAATATGCCTCGCTACATGATCGTCGAGCACTTCAAGCACGGCGACGCCGCTCCCGTGTATCGCCGCTTCCGCGAGCACGGCCGGCTCGCTCCGCAAGGGCTGACCTACGTAGACAGCTGGGTCGACGCCAAACTCGAACGCTGCTTTCAGTTGATGGAGACGGCGGACCGTGCCCTCCTCGATCGATGGATAGCCGCCTGGTCGGACTTGATCGACTTCGAGGTGCATGAAGTGGTCACCTCAGAGGCGGCGCAACGGACGATCGCTCCACGCCTTTAGTCACGGCTCATCGCGGCTGCCGCAGGTACGGTGCATGCACGCCGCGGGACTATGCCGACGGCGATGTCGATCGTCTTACTTCTTGCCGCGCTTCAGCTCCATCCGGTGCGGCCGCACTCGAGACCGAAGCGCCATCCCGCCATTCGCATGACCGCGACCGCGTATTGCCAAAAGGGAAAAACCGACTCCGGCGCGCAGGCGCGCCGGGGGATCATCGCCGCGGACCCGCGGCTGCTGCCGATCGGTTCGCTCGTCGAGGTCGACGGAATCGGCCGCAAGCCGGCGCGATTCGTCGTCGCCGACACCGGATCCGCGATCAAGGGCAAGCGCATCGACATCTTCATGCCGAGCTGTGCGGCAGCGAAGCAGTTCGGCAAGCGCCGCGTCTTGACCCGGCTGCTGCGAAGCGCGTCTGGCGTACGCTGAGAACTTGAACCTCCACGGCTGAGCTGCCGGAGTCACACCCAAGCAC
>JBKPSE010000190.1:0-3171 GCA_046765855.1 Acidobacteriota bacterium
GCGCCGAGGCCTTTCAGCTCGTTCAGATACGCGGCTTCCGACGGACGCTGCGCCGCGCCGGCAATCCAGATCGCAACATCACCGCGCAGCTGCCTGGCCGCCTCAATCAACTGGCGGTGTCCCTTCCAGACTTCGAGCCGCGCCGCGAGGAGAATGACGGTCGTCGTTTCCCCGGCGCCGACCTCAGCGCGGACTGCCGCGCGCTGGCTCGCCGTCAGCGTCAACGCCGGCGGCACCGGCGGATAGATCACGTCGCGCGGGACGCCGGGCATCCATTGCGTCACGAGCCCGGCCGTGTAAAAGCTGTTGCAGATGAACCGATCGGGCGGCATCCGCGCGACGCGGCGTTCGGGCCATTGATCGCCGTGCGGAGCGTCGTGCACCCACAACAAAACCGGGACGCCGGCGCGTCGAGCCGGCGGCGCCGCGAGCGCGTACGACCATGGCGCGTGCGCGACGACAGCGTCGTAGGCATTGCCGCTCAGCAGTGTGCGCAGCGCCCTGCGCGCGCGCCAGACACTGTCGGGGCGCCGGAAGCGGACGGCGCCGAGCACGTGTGCCGCGGCGCCTGCCTCGCGCAGCTCGCGCGACAGGCGTCCCTCGAAGCAGACGGCGATTTCGTGGGCGCGATCTTTCTGCGCGGCAGACGCCACGGTCAACAGCATGCGTTCGATGCCGCCGAACAGATTGCCCGCCGTCAGGTGGAGAATACGCATTCAGAGGATGCGCTGCGGCACGCGGATGGTGTCGTTCGCGAGCACGAGATCGCCGAGCCGGGCGCGGAACTTCTGCCGTTTGCCGTTGACCGTGCGCTCGATCTCGATGCGTCCGACCGCCGCGCGTTCGGTCGCGCCCCCGGCCAGCGCCAGCGCGCGCTCGACCGTGAGTCCTTCCTCCCAGGTGTAAGCCTGCGGCGCGCGAACGTAGCCGGTGATGAAAAAGGTTTCCGCCTTGGGCACCAGCACGGTATCCCCATCCTTCAGGATTACCGACTGCGCCTTTCCGGTCTCGATGTCGCGGCGCGCGATGCGCAGCTCCTCGATCGCGCCCTTGTCGCCGCGCCGGCTGATGAGCACGTACGATCCCGCGTCGCTGGTGAACGATCCGGCCTGCGCGAGCACACTGGTGAGCGAGACGCTTCCCTGCAGGATGTATTCACCCGGATTGCGGATGCCGACGCCCTGCACGCTCACCGTCTTGCTGCGGTACTTGACGATCGACACGCTCACCGACGGGTTGACGAGAAACCCTTTCGACAGCCGGTCGCGAATGTCGGTTTCCATCTGCCGCGGCGTGAGACCGGAGGCCTTGACGCGGCCGATGTAGGGACAGTCGATCGTGCCGTCGGTATCCACGATCACGCCGGCACGTGAGGCGTCGGGCTCGTTGAACACGATGACGTCGAGGACGTCGGCAACGCCGATGCGGTAATCGTCCTGAACCTGGCCTGCGGCCGACACCGCGGGCGGCAACGACTGCGGTGACTGCCAGAGCAGCGACAGAAAAATCAGTATGTTCATTGTGTGGTTCCCCAGGTCAGTCCCGCGAAAACCCGGTGATTGCGATACCGCCGCTCGGTTGATCGATCGGACTCCCGGCGCCACCAGTCGACGTTGATGCCGAGACGGGCCTTGCTGCCGAAGCGATATCCGACGCCGCCGCCGTAGGTGAGTGTGGTGTCCTGTCCCAGTTCTTCGGATCGCGTCTTGTAGTCCATGACCGATCGCGCCGTCGTGCCGCGCACGTCAATCGGCCCGACGACCGTCATCGTCCACGTCGCGCCCAGTGTCGTCCCCAGGTAATACGCGGCCGCGTCCTCGTACGAGTACTGCACGTCGCGGATGGCCTGCGCCAGGACCACGTGGCGGCCGTAGAGGGTCGCCCCAATCGAGACGTTGGAGACGAATCCCGAGTAGTCCGGCAGCAGTGGCGAGAGCGTCTGGAAGCGGCGATACCCGACCGCCGCGCCGCCGGTCAGCAGTCCGGTCGGGCTGAAGGTGAGACCCGGCGTGACGCGCCAGGTGTTCGCGTCCCTCTCAGGCGAGAGCTCGAATCGCTGCTGCTCGCGCGTCACCAGCATCGTGAATCGTGTAATCGGCGTCACGTCGAGACCGAAGCCGCCGCTCACCAACGTGCGCGTTCCATCGAAGCTCCGGCGCAGCTCGACGCCGCGGAACTCGATGCCGGGATCGAATGACATCGTCGCGCGTGCGGAATTGAGGAGCAGCTGCGTGCGCGAGCCGACGAGTACCGCGACGCCGCCCGCGTAGGTGACGTCACGGTGCCTCGCTCTGGTGTCGACTTCCGTGTTCAGACGCGAGCGCGTGTCGACGCCTTCGGCCGACACGTATGGCCGGATGCGGCCGAGATCGAGGTCGGCGCGGACCGTGCTCGCCGCGTTGATGCCGCGCTCCGTGCGATATTTCCTGAAATAGCCGTAGTCGGTGGTGCTGTTGAAGCCGAGGCGCAGGCGCCGCATGCGAAATCCGACGTCGGCGCGCGGCGTAATCGTGAACGTGAAGTCCGTCTTTGGATCGACGGAGTCGTTGAAGACGTTGTTGTCGACCCCCATGTCTTTCACGACGAGCGACGGGGTGATGCGCATCGGGCCGAGCACCACCGTGCCGGGCGGCGGCGTGTCGGGATCCTGTGCCCGCGCGCAGACCGGCGCAAGAGCGACGAGCAGGGCGAGCGGCAGCAGCCGCTGACGCCGCCTCATGACGCCACCTTCGCGCCGGTTCTGCGAAGAATGCCGAGCTGCCGGGTCTTGCGATACAGATTGGCGCGCTCGATTCCGAGCGTGCGTGCCGCGTCGCTCATGCGCCAGCGGTGACGCTCGAGCACCGACGCGATGTATTCACGCTCGAACTGCCGCCGCGCCTCGCGCAGGCTGACGTGCGGGCCGATCCGCGCGAACGCGCCATCGATTGGAAGGTGTGCGAGAACATCTTCCTGACGCACGGTGCCGTCGGGCGCGGATTGCAGCACGCGATCGAGCACACCGCGGAGCTCGTCGAGATTGCCAGGCCACGCAGCCGCGGCAAGCACGGTGATGGCGGCCCTGGTGAACACCGGCGCAACCCCGCTGCGCAGGTCCGCGGCGATCGCTTCGGCGACCTCGCCAATATCCTCAGGACGCTCGCGCAAGCTCGGCACCTCGATGCGGATCTG
>JBKPSE010000191.1:0-4331 GCA_046765855.1 Acidobacteriota bacterium
GTCACCGGCGCGACCTTGACGCTCGCGGCCTGCAGCGCGGTGGACCAGTAATAGCCGCCGCCGACCAGCGCCACGATCGCGACGAGCACGATCACGACCCAGACAGTCTTGCCGCGTCCCCCGCCGCGCTCCTCCTGCGGAATCCTGAGCGCAGCGAGATCCTTAGAGAGATCAGTCATGAAACGATGTCACGCGAACGGCGGTCTGCCGGCTGGCAACTGGCGACACGCACTGTTGACTGCCAACTGCCAACTGCTAACTGCCGACGGCCAACCATTCGAAGCCTCACAGTATAGACAATACGGCGATGAGGCTGCTGCCGCCGGCGTCATCCGGCGAGCGGCGGGCGGATGCCGGTGAACGGCGTCAGGTCGGGAAGCGGACGTCGGCCCGCCTAGCGGCGGGGCTCAGGGGGACGCGTGTTGCGGTTGGCGTCCTTGCGCGCGCGGCCGAACGTGAACCAGGCGGCGACGGCAATGAGGACGGCCGCGATCAGGTAGGCGATCCAGGAATACTCGCTCATCGCCATGTGCCGTCGACCCAGCCGCGGGTCAGATAGTCCTGCATCGTCAAGCCGAAGAGGATGAGCAGCCAGAAGAAGCCGGACGCGGCAACGACCCAGGTCAGGCGCGTGCTCCAGCGCACGTGCATGAAGAACAGCACGACCAGCAGCGCCTTGGTCATCGCGATGCCGAGCATCAGCACGTTGTTCAACGCACCGAGATCGATGAAAGCAACTGCGACGGTGAGCGCGGTGCCCACGATCAACGCGGCGAATACCGCGTAATACATGCTCTTCGGCGCTACGTGCCCTGACATCTGCTCGCTACCCCGCGTGATAGTGCCGCCCGATCAAATAGAGCAGCGGAAACAGGAAAATCCAGACGATATCGACGAAGTGCCAGTAGAGACCGGCGACTTCGACCGGCGTGTAGTACTCGGCGTCGAACGTCTTGCGCCACGCCATGAAGGTGATCACCGACATGATGCCGATGCCAATCACCATGTGCAGCGCGTGCAGCCCGGTCATCGCGAAGTACAGCGAATAGAACTGTTCCGCGGGCTTGGGATAGAGCCCTTCCCACTGGAAGTAAGGTCCGGGAACGATGTGATCCTTGAACTTGTCGGTGTACTCGATCGCTTTGATGCCGAGGAACGCGAGGCCGAGGACCATCGTCGCCGCGAGCCAGCCGACCTGCGACTTGACCGGCTGGCTGGTCTGCGCCGCGCGAACCGCGAGCGCCATCGTCAGGGACGAGATGATCAGGATCGCCGTGTTGGCGGTGCCCCAATAGATGTTGAGGTGGTGCGAGGCCTCCTGAAATCCCTGCGGCGACGCATGGCGGTAGACCAGATACGCCATGAAGAGACCGCCGAAGAACATGATCTCGGTGACCAGGAACACCCACATGCCGAGCGTCGACGCTTCGGCCTGCTGCGCCATGTCGTCGAAATGGTGCTGCAGGTACGGGTGGTGCGCCGTGTGCCCATGGCCTGCGGGGTGGATGGCCACTGGCGGCGGCTGGTATGCGGACGGCGCGTCAGACAATGCCAACCTCCCGGCTCGGCGCGTATTGGTGCGTGCCCTCGGTCACGATCGGTGTCACCGCGAAGTTCTCGGTCGGCGGCGGCGAGGGAATCTCCCACTCCAGCCCGCGCGCGCCCCACGGATTGTCTCCCGCAAGCGGCGATCGCTTCAGTGCCCAGATGAAGTAAACCATCGGGATCAGGTAGCCGACGCCGAGAATCGTGGCGCCGGCCGTCGACAGCACGTTGTAGACCTGGAATTCAGGCGCGTACATCGCGTAGCGGCGCGGCATCCCCAGGTAGCCGACGATGAACTGCGGGAAGAAGGTCAGGTTGAAGCCGACGAAGATGTTGAGCGCGGCGAAGCGCGCCCAGCCTTCCGGATACATGCGGCCGGTGATCTTCGGCCACCAGTAGTGCAGGCCGCCGAGATATCCGAAGATCGCGCCGCCGACCATGACGTAATGGAAGTGCGCGATGATGAAATAGGTATCGTGGACGTGGACGTCCAGCCCCACTGTCGCCAGGAACAGACCGGTCAAGCCGCCAATCGCGAACAGGCCGATGAAGCCAAAGGCGTAGAGCATCGGCGCGTCCCACGACACCGAGCCCTTGTAGATGGTCGCCGTCCAGTTGAAGACCTTGACCGCGGACGGAATCGCGACGAAGAAGCTGATGATCGAGAACACCAGGCCCGCATAGGTTGACTGGCCGGCCACGAACAGATGGTGGCCCCAGACCAGGAAGCCGATGATTGCGATCGCCAGGCTCGAGAACGCGACGAAGGTGTAGCCGAAGATGTTCTTGCGCGAGAACGCCTGCACGAGCTCGGCGATGACGCCCATCGCCGGCAGGATCATGATGTAAACCGCCGGGTGCGAGTAGAACCAGAACAGATGCTGAAAGAGCACCGGGTCGCCGCCGAGCGCGGGATCGAAGATCCCGAGGTGCAGACCTCGCTCGACCGCCACCAGGAGAACGGTGATCGCAATCACCGGCGTGCCCAGGATCATGATCAGGCTGGTCGCGTAATGCGCCCAGACGAAGAGCGGCAGGCGGAACCAGGTCAGCCCCGGCGCACGCATGCGGTGCGTGGTGACGATGAAGTTGAGGCCGGTGAGGATCGACGAGAATCCGGTGATGAAGACGCCGACCCCCGCCAGGATGACGTGTGAGTTCGAGGCGGACGTGCTGTAGGGCGCGTAAAACGTCCAACCCGTGTCGACGCCGCCCGAGATCGCGGCGATGACCGTGAACAACCCGCCCAGCACATAGATGTACCAACTGAGCAGGTTGATTCGCGGGAACGCGAGGTCCTTCGCCCCGATCATGATCGGGATCAGGAAGTTGCCGAGCACCGCGGGGATGGACGGAATCAGGAAGAAGAACACCATCACCACGCCGTGCATGGTGAACAGCCGGTTGTACGTGTCCGGCTCGACGAGGTCCGCCGCCGGCGTCAGCAACTCGAGCCGGACCATCAGGGCGAAGAAGCCGCCGAGGAAAAAGAATGCGGTGATCGAGAAGAGATACAGCAGCGCGATGCGCTTGTGGTCCTTGGTCAACAGCCACGATTTCAGCCCGTGGCCGTTGTTCAAATAGGTGAGCGGTGGTGCTGCGATTGTTTCCATGTTATTTCCCCGGCGTGCCGGTGCCAGCCGTCGATGTCTCCTGGCTGAGCGACTTGATGTAAGCGATCAGTTGCAGCAGCTGTTCTTCGGTGACCAGCCCCTGGAACGTCGGCATGATCGGCTGGAAACCGGAGACGACTTTGGCCTGCGGATGCAGGACCGACTCGCGGATGTACGCATCATCCATCGTCACGATCTGTCCGCCCGTGATCAGAACCTGCTTGCCGTAGAGTCCCTTCAGCACCGGCCCGCGCCCCTGTCCGTTCTCGAGATGGCAGGTGTTGCAGGACAGATCGCTGAACAGTTTGGCGCCGTTCTCGGCCATCGTTCCGCCGCTGGCGCCGCCGCTGAGCCACACCTGATAATCCGCCGCCTCCAGCGCCGTCACCGTACCGATCATCGCCGAGTGCTTCGTGCCGCAGTACTGCGTGCAGAAGATGTGATATTTGCCCGGCTTGGTCGCCGTGAACCACATGGTGTTGTAACGGCCGGGGATGACGTCCGCCTTGACCCGGAAATCGGGGATGAAGAAGCTGTGGATGACGTCTTCGGATCCCATGATCAGCTTGACCGGACGCCCGATCGGCACGTGCAGCTCGTTGATCTCCCGGGCGCCGTCCATGTGCTCGGCCTTCCACATCCACTGCTTGCCGACGACGTAGATCTCCATCGCGCCCTTGGGCGGCCGCGTCAGGTGGAAGAAGACCCGCGCGCCCCACACGAACATGACCATCGTGATGCCGAGCGGGATGAACGTCCACAGCAGCTCCAGCGCCAGCGAGCCGTGAATCGCCTTGCCAACTTCCGTGTCGTGCCGGCGGCGGAACTTGACGGCAAACACCGTCACCAGGATGGCGATCAGCAGGGCGAAGAACGCGCTGACCGCGACCAGGAAAAAGTACAGAGCGTCGATCTGCCCTGCCTGCTCGGACGCCTGCTGCGGAAAGAAGGGGAAGTTCGTGAACATCGTTAGCTGCGGTTCGCGAGCTGCTGCGCCTCGTGTCTCTCGCGGCGGAGGCTGACGAACAAGAACGTCAGGAAGGCGCCCACCGTCAGGATGAAACCGACGCGGATCGCGTTGATCGTGGCGGCGCCGTACTTCCCGGTGGCCGGATCGTAGTGATAGCAGAGGAGCAGGATCTTGTCCCGCACCGATCCGAGCACGTTGTTCGA